>JALNXG010000062.1 GCA_023230485.1 Melioribacteraceae bacterium | reverse complement strand
GTTGCATCTACATTGCTGTTAGTATTTATATAATTTTTAGGCCAGTATTTTCCATCGACTAATCCACCAACAACATTATTTTCCAAGAAACCTACTGCTAATCTTCTCTGATTAGAAGGATCAGTTACATCCCACACCGAGAGAGGTACGTTTTTTCCAAATGATTGCAATGGATAACCATCTGCTGAATTGTTATTAATAAATGGAGCGAAACTTTGTTCAGCGGGTGGATCGCCAGCTCTCCTTAGATAACGATATCCAAAAGAAACGTTTGGATCATCAGGATTAATCGGAGGATTGTAATCGTCTGCAAAATTAACAGTAGCGAGCCTAATTTCAATTTTCTTAAGTTCATGCGGTGCAACAATCATTAAATGATCACTTCCCCATATAGCTCTTGGACTTGTATATCCTATTGCACCACCAGTATTTTCCGAAGTACCGAATGCTTCCAAATTAAACATGCGGTTAGGATCAGCATTTACCCAAGTAAATCTTCTCGTGCCATTTGTTACATTCCACCCCCATTCATCTTGGTTTTGTGTGGAATTAATCGATTGATTTTTTAGCCCAATCGGGTTGTTAATAAGATTTAGATACATACCTCCGAAATAAGCAGAATTTCCTTGAATACCGGAGGCAACTTCTAATCCGGTTTGGATTTTTTTTATAGAATATTTTAATCCTGTATCATAATAAAATTTAATATAATAGTCGTCTTCATTAATTAGTGTTGGATCGACTACGGTAAACTCGGTAATTGGATTAGCTCTGCCTGTTATATGACTTAAGCGAGGTTCGTTATTTGTTGTTACTGCCTTTTGGTTCTTTGACTGTGCTATTAAAAGAGCAGGCAAAACAAAGAACAAAATGAATACTATTTTTTTATAATTTTTCATGTCTATTTTCCTTATTTGACTAAAATCATTTTTTTGATGTCAGTAAAATGATCCGTAGTAATACGATAGAAATAGACACCGCTTGCGAAGGAAGCGGCATTCCATTTTGCTTCATAAAATCCCGGCTCTTTAATTTCGTTAGTTAATGTTTCTATAACTTCGCCGATAGAATTAAAAATCGTGATCTTTACGTTACTCCGTTCAGGAATACCATATTTAATTATCGTTGCCGGATTAAAAGGATTAGGATAGTTCTGCATTAATTGATAAGAAATGGGCATCTCTAATGGCTCAATTAATAACCGATTGAATGCAATTTCATTAATCGTAATCGGCGGGCTGTTTTTAGCCAGCTTGCCAATTATACTGCCCGAAGTTTTATCTTTTATAATAAGATCGATATTTTCAGCTCTTAGCTGAATTGGGAAAGAGACAGAATTAAGAATGAGTTCATTCGATTTAATTGATTCAACAAAACGATCGCTGTCCCATCGAACATCAAATACTCCATCTGGTGGTGTGGGAGGAAGATCAAAATTACTTCCTACGTTCCCATCAGCAAGATAAAGGACTTTTGAATTGTTCTTAGAATCAGAAACCGAAATTCTTCCCCAATCTTTATTAATCTCAAATCCGGTTGCATAAATAGCGCCGGTTTTTGGAGGAGCATAGTTTAGATTAATCGTACCTGCTTGTTTCGCTCTAATCCAATAACCATAGCCTGGACTTAATTTTGACGGCATATTATATCCATTATCATAACCAAAGAAATTAGAACTTAGGTTATCTGCCGGCAGAGTAGTGAGAGATGAAATTACAGTTTCTTTATCATACGGTCCAATAAGATTCCAGCCTGCAGCCACAATAATTGAAGTGCTATTTACCGGATCTCCTGTAATATTAATATTTTCAGCAGCACCGTATCTAACCCAATAACCTATACCGGTTTGATAAGTTGATACAGCCGAATAACCATTATTATAAGCCCAACCATTAGCTGTCGCATTCGGGAAAAGTGTAGAGTGAGTCATATCAGAAGTTAATAAAGGCACTGATACAATATTCCATCCTGCCTTTAAAGGTATTGTTGCGAAATTTCCACCGGAATTAAGCGTTATTTTCAATGATGTAATAGCTGTATTAGTAACCATTACACTATCTTGAGTTTTCATATCAATATTGATTGAATTATCATTTGAAGTAATAACGATATCACCTGAGGGAAGAGTGGTCACATCCCATTGAACTTTCATTGGATAACCGGAAGCACCCGGTTTGAAAGAAAATTCCCATTCATAATTATTTGAACTATACGGTCTAAAATCGGAAACAGTATAATCAGTGGTTCCCGGAATTTTGAAACGGGCATCCAAAACTCCATCGGGAGGAAGGGGTGGAAGTGGATTTTCACCTAAGGTAATA
This sequence comes from Melioribacteraceae bacterium, assembly GCA_023230485.1. Lineage (GTDB taxonomy): Bacteria > Bacteroidota > Ignavibacteria > Ignavibacteriales > Melioribacteraceae > BRH-c32. The sequence goes on along the minus strand of JALNXG010000062.1, from coordinate 18,434 downwards.
TCCGTCTCATTTGTAGCATTTTCTAATATTCCAAAATCAATTCCTTTGCTGATACCACTCAGATCAGAAATTTTTAAATGTGTTATATCACCTTTATCATAAACAATTTGTAAATCTTTAATATCGCTATTATATAGTTCTACTTTATCGAAGTAGCGCATATTAACATTAATAAAACGAGCAGATGGATCTTGAAGAATAAAATTACCCGGAGGTAGAACATCTTTATTCCACTCTATAATAAATGGGAACATTTGAGAAGTACTATTGATTCTTATATTCCAAACATTTCGATCATCAGCAATAGCTCTAAAATCATTTTTAGTTCCACCTTCTTTATGAGGATAAGTAAAACGAACATCACTAAGTGTGTCATCCGGAGCAAATGGGAAATAATTTTCTCCAAATATTGCATCCTCATCATTTGTAGCATCATCATATTCTCCAAAGAAGAGATATGCCTTAGCCCAATCGTCTTGTTTATAATATTTAAGATACTGAAGCCAGTTGCCATTATTAGGCGTATGCATATTTTCAAAAAAGACTGTATCGAGCACGACATCGGTAGAACCGAGTGTTAACTCTCTTATCGGGCTTTTTTCCCATATTCCATCGGGAACACCCTGCTTTTCAAATAGATAACTATATTTGTAACTCCTATTGCCATACATCAAAGATGTAAATTGGAATATACCATCTCCTTCTGTTTCATGCATCATCTCATAAATACCCCAATTCCAGAATGATCCGCTTACTGTAAAATAATCGTTCATTTCATCATACAGCCCCAATCTCTTAATCGGATTAAGATTTACTTTGAATGTAACATTTACTATCGGAGGAAGTGGTTCACTAAATTTTAATTTAACAAACTCTGTTGCCATATTCCCGGGAAGTAATACTAACTGATCATCTATTAATGATGGTGATGTTTGATTTGAATAATAAGAAGCATAGTGGAAACCAACTTGAGCCCCGGTATCAAAATCAAGATATTCTGTTCCGGCATACTTATTTATTGCTAATATGCGTGGTGATATAAATGAGGCGGTATAATTACCAAAATTATTCCATTGATTTGGGTCTTGCAATTCAAAAGGAGTAGAAACTGTAAGATTTTTAATATTCGTTATAGATAAATCGTGGTTAACTCTAAATAACTCTACATTATTGCTCTTACCTACTACCAGTACATCGGGATTGCTATTATTAATATTTATCCAGATCGAATTATCCTGCCCAAGAGAAATTGTTTTTAATAATGAAAAATTAGAAAGTGAAAAAACATCAATGATATGATTATAATTATTATCTCGTCTACCCAACCAATATTTATCACCGACAACTGCTGCCCTAGTCCTAATTTTATCATTAGGTAAATCATAGGAAGCAATAATCTGTGGGTTAGAAGGGTCAGTAAAAAGATCTACTTTATAAACCTTAAAAACATTTCCATATTCATTTATTAGGACGTAGTCATTACTCCAATATTGGATAACCATTACGTCATCGCTGATTTTATAGTTTTCTTTAAGAGGAGTTAAAACCCAATCGCCCGAAACGTCATAGATTGAGAGATGACCTGCCGACATAAAATAATATCCGTAAATATCATTTGCATCAACCCACACATAAAGTTTATTATTTATGTAATTGGCAATACCTTGAGCACCAGGTAAAGGAATCTCTTTTAATTTATTAACCGAAGTCGCCGTAATTTCATAAACAAATATTTTATCGCCACCTTCCGGAACAGCAAAGAGAGTATTATCCTTTAAAAAAGTACTCCTTCTTCCACCTTGCCATTCAGGGAAAGTCGCTGAAAAATCATTCTCGATATTATCCATTAGTGGATTTACTTTTACTCGTTTGATAATATTTTCAGTATAGAATTGATCTTTTACGGTAAGACTAATATCAAATTCACCTACTGAATGGGGAATAAATTTAAATAATTTATTATTGTCGTAGGTAAATGATTCTAAAGCTTGAGCATACCATGAAAATGAAAGAGGATCATTATCAGGATCAGTTGAAGGATTGGCATCACAGTAAACGTAATCGCCCCACGTTACTTCATTTGGTGCATATGTAAAATCGGGAAGCGGGAATTTATTGCTCGTGGCAAATAAAGTAATTTCAGCGAAAACCTCCTTTCCAAGACTTGTGTTTACTTTTTGAGTAATGGTATAATACCCTTCTATATCGGTTTGCAAAGAAACACTTCCATCTGAGAAATTTGAAAGTGTTGCATTGCTTCCGTTCGGTCTTGATGTAAAATACCATTCTGATGAAGCAACAGTTTCTCCATTAGAGAGAGATTTGAAATGTGATAATATTTGAGCCGGCGCAAAATCTCCTATTAATCCAGGACCTTCGAGAGTTAGGATTACATTATCATAATAAAATTTCTGAACTGTTTGTGCATCTTTCTTTAATTTATTTATAACTAATCGATATGCCTCGCCTGACATTTGATTTTGAACAGAATTTACATTTGCTTTATTAAAAGCCATAACTGAGGGGGAACTAAACATATGATCAGGCTCAGAGGCTATAATTGCATAGACAATATCTTGCTGCTCTCCCCAATGAAATGTTATTGGCCCTGTTGGCACACCCATTCTTCTATCGCCCGGTTGGAATGAATTCTCTTCAATCCATCCCGTTCCTAAATAAGGATCACCACTTAATGGATATAAAGTTGGCTGTGATGTATTTGGATCTATAAATGCATTACCATCACCATTTATTCCTTGCAAAAGATTATAAAAGCTAACAGTACCATTATAATTTCCTTGAGTAGGATCATTAAATCCCTGGACACTATTCAGAAAGAAATAAAAAGCATTCATTGGTACATTAAGAGTATTAGGTTGCCACATACCGTTATAGAATCCTTGATCATTGTCATCTGCACTATATACAATTGGTCCTTGAAGTAGTTTATATCCGATAGCAGGTGGATATTCATTATATCCTCCTTCGTCATATCCATCACCATTATAAGCATAACCAAGATTAAGAGTTGGGTCGCATCCTACATAATCATCCCCCGAATTTCCTAAATCAGGGTCCGACCAGAGTGAAAAATATAGGTCAGTAAATGATTTGTGATCCGGATTTTTATTTATAACAGTGAATTTTCGGAATGTAGTATTATTTAGTGCGGTTTGATCGGCAAAGCCCCAAATTGTTACTTGGAGTTCAATTCCCATAGGAGCAGAACCATACAACTGATTTGTAAGAGTGGAATTAAGATCATTCGCTACATACCAAATAGTTTGAGAAGCATACGGGACACCCGGGATATCAAACTGAGGTTCCCACGTATTATTGCCATTCATATCCTGAAATGGAGCTCCGCGATCAACTGGCCAATTTTCCCAACAGTATTGATATTCGGCTCTAATCTCTTCAGGTGTGCCTTCACCGCTTTGTAATTCTTTGCTAAGGTCTCCGGTACGGTAATCGGGTCTAACCCTCCAGATTCTATTTACTTCTAAATAAGGGTCTTCAGGGGTTCCATCGTCTTTTATTTTACCGGGTTGTAATCCGGTTAAATAGGCAGAACCACCGACATGGATATTGCCATCAATCTTACCACCCCATATAAATCCTGATTGATAGATTGCTACCGGACTTCCAACATAATTAGGGAAATGGAATCCGCCATTATTATCCGTAATATTATTATTAAAGTGCCAGGTATTAATATTATTGATATTGAAATAAGTATTATCCTTATAATCGTTAGTGGCGGTAGTAGATTTATAGTTTTTATCGTTTCTCTTTAATGAATTTTTAGTGAATGCACTTTTATCAAATTGTGCATTTACTAAAGAGAACGAAATAAGAAAAAAGATGAAGCTAATTATTAGCCGTTTCATTTTAGCGCGCCTCATTTTATTTTATAAACATCATTTTTTTAACATCATTAAATTGCGAAGTCCTAATTGAGTATATATAAATTCCACTCGGTAAAGACTTAGCATTCCAAGTAATTTCATGGAATCCCGGTTCCATCTCTTTATTTATTAATTCATCAACTCTTTCGCCAAGAACGTTAAAAATCTCAAGATGAACATTCGTCTGCTCAGGTAGTCCGAATCGTATTATTGTAGATGGATTAAAAGGATTAGGATAATTCTGCATCAAAATAAAACTAATGGGTATTTCAACACGCGAAACATTTATTATTCCGGGCATCTCTTTATTGATAGAAATCTCAGTTCCCTTTTTAACAACCATTCCATCAATCATTAAATCAATTCCTTCCGGTTTTATTTTGATTGGGTATTTATCCGAATTAATTTTAATAGTCATAGTGCTGCTAAGATTTTCAACATAGCGGTTCGATTCGTAACGGATATCAAAAATTCCGCTAGGAGGTATCGGAGGCAATTCATATAAATTAAGATTTGCTTTCTCCTTGTCAGAATCATAAAGAACTCCCTGCCTGCCTTCAGAATCTGATATTATAATTCTTCCCCAATTAGAATTTATCTCCGGGGCAGAGGCATATTGAGAAGAAATAAAATTCTCTTTACTAATAGAAGAACTCTTAAATGGAGAAAGATCGATCGTACCCGCAGCAGAGGCTTGTACCCAGAAACCTTTTCCGAATCCCAATTTGAATGGAACGAAGTAACCATTATTATATCCAAAGAAGGAAGATGAGATAATATTAATAGGGGTGGTAGTGATTGATGTGATTATAGCATCGCGATCAAATACGCCAATAAGATTCCAGCCTTGTACAAGATTTATAATAAAGGATTCCGGTTTAATTCCCGAAATATCAAGTGTTTCATCAATACTATTTTTTTCCCAATAACCTTTTCCGGTTTGTAATTGAGATTCTGCATAGTAAGCTCCGTTAAATCCCCAAACTGATGAAACGCTATTTGGAAAAATTGATGCAGGCGACATAATCAAATTTGTAACAGGTACTGAAACTAAGTTCCAACCCGAGTTAAGCTCAGATTGTTTTGTCTCAATTTTTTTCGAGACGATTTTTACTGATGTAATACCCGGATCAGTAATTTCAATAAAATCATTATCCATCATATTAAGAGCAAATGCAGTTCCTGCCGGATCAGAAATAACGATATAAATATCAGCGGGAAATTCGTTCGGGTTCCATCTTAGTTTTATCGGGTCGGTTCCGCTTCCTCTTTGGAAATTAATTATCCATTCAATATAATCGTTGGAATCATTTCTGAAATCACGGACTGAATGATCACTTCCGCCCGGAATGGCAAAGCGAAGATCAATTGCCCCTGCTTGAGGATTAGATTGAAGTGAAGATTCAAAAATATTCTGGTCTATGCCATCAGTTGCATTCGGATGAGTGCCGAAGAATCCGGAAAAAAGATCTGTACCATCTTCTACTCTTAATGTTGAGTACCATGTGAGTTCAGGTGCCTTTTTATCAAACCAATCCGGTTGTAAATTCAATTGCGTTTCGTCCGCTATTGATAGAACTCTATTTTCAGTGGGTCCACCTTCACCAACATTCCTTTCCCATCCACCATTAAGTGCGGTTTGCGAACTAGTAAAAAATTTATACTCGTAATTAGTATTATTGAATAACGATAAAGTTGTAGAGTATAATCCGGTATGATTAGGATCGGTCATAGGTGATTCACTCCAACCATTAAAAGAACCACGAATTGAAACATTATCAGTTGCCGGATCGAACTTGCCTTCGAGATGTTGAATTCTCATATCTATAACAAATTTTACATCACAAGGTTCACCCTTTGGACCAAGTACGGTACCCCAATCGCCGCATATCCACATTCTACCATTATTAATAGCTATTCTTTTTAATCTATTTCTTGTGCCGCTTTCAATTATATCAAAGTTATTTCCACCATCGGTTGAATGAATTATTAGACCATTATTACCAACAATATAAAATTCAGTAGCCGAAACCATTTTTACATCATATAAAGTTTCATTAAATTCATAATGCTGATTCCAGGTTTCGCCGCCATCGGTAGTTGTAAGCAAATTTCCATTCTCGCCAACAGCAACACCATTATTATAATCGAAGAAATCGATACCATAAAGCTGCCAACCTTTGTAGTTGTGAAATGTTATCGAGTAATTGTTCCCTGCATCGGTAGTCTTAAAAATGGCACCTTGATCACCTACGGCATAAACAGTATTTACATCATGCATAATTATACGGTTGAAATTAATATCGCCGGTATAGATATTAGTTCCATTTGCTCCATTATCAGTTGAACGAATAATTTCACCATCACCGCAAAAGAATCCATTATTAAAATCGATGAAATCAATATCACGCCAATTATTGGAAGGAAACTCTTCGTATCCCCATGTAGCACCTCCATCCATCGATTTTACGATTATATGATTACCAAAGGTAGCAATTTCAGAAGTGCCGACACCTTCAACAGAATATATCTCTCTAAAAAATGGGATTGCATTTACTTCCGACCAATTACTACCATTGTCGTAAGACCTGAAAATTCCAGAACCTACTGCATAGGCAACGGTTCCTGAAAATTCAATATCATTTAAGAACCCGCCTAAATTAGCTTTCTTTACAAAAGTTTGAGAAGTTGGTGGAGTTGTAAACTGACCGAACGATTCTATTGTACCATAAGTACTTTCTAAAGTAACTCTAACATTATAAAGCGTATTAGGAGTTAAACCATAAATTTTATCTGATGTTGCCCAATAATTCCATGTAGCCGCTGGAAAATTTTGGTCAGGTATAGAATTTGAATAAGAAAAATCTGTTGAATATGCGTACTTAAGGGTAATAGGATTGCCGTTGGAGGCTGCTTCGATTTCAATTCTACAGTCATTACTAAATAAATCAGAATTCCTAACACTCCAACTTAATTGGGGTTCTGAAACCTGCCACAACTTTAGTGCTATTTTATAAGCACCTCTAAAAAGTGCATCAGTAACAGTTGCCTCACTTTTGTCTTTAATAGAACTATTAATATCGTAATTATAGTTCCAAACGGTAGAATATCTTATATAATATTCTCCGGTCTCCGGCAAAGTAAAAACAATTCTTTGTCTTAAATGATCTTCCATATAATTTTGAGAGCCGGCTATTTGATTTTTATTAGCATCAAATAAGAAGACCATACCAAACAAAGTAGAATTATTAGCATATGCATCAATATCTATTAGATCTCCTTCATTTCCGGAAAATCTAAAGAAATCAGTATCGTCCCCATCTATTAATTCCCCCGAAATAATGTTCCCTAATTGTGTTTGGTTTGCCTTACTAAATCCATTATTATCCTCTTGTTCAAGAGTATAATTAGCTATTGTAATTGTAAATGGATCAGGATTCTTAGAAGTATAAAAAAGATTATCTACATCAGTAATTCTTAAAAAACAATTATTGCTTTCCACATTTGGAACCGTCCAATTATAGGTTTGATTTGCAGGAACTGAAGCTTCCACTAAAGTATAATTGCTTCCATCACTACTAAATTCAATTTTGACATTAGTTAGACCTGCATAATTCCATTGAAGAGGAATAACTTCCGTAGGATTAAAAACACTAATCTCTCTTGGTGCAACTAACATAAGATATTTTGTATCTGTCCATGTATTCCCCCATCTCTGTGGGTCATTCCACGAGTTATCTTCATTCATATTTGAAAAATATAAAAGTCCTTCTCTGCTGCCGGGCACATCCTGATCATTTAGGTTAATATCCAAAGGGATTTTCATTCCCGGCAATGGTATAAAAGTCTTATCGGTTTGTTCGCCATAATTATCTCTCATTTGCGCCAAATCTGCAAGTGGGATTTTTGCTTCGACAATATACCCTCCAGATGGGAATTTTTCGAACCAACCATAATTTAGTCCAGGTAGGAGTAAATTATTAACAACCATTGTAGAATTATCACTACTTAAAGCAAATTGATTAAATCTAAGATGATAATCAGGATAATCACCTCTTTGAAATGAATTATGCTGCACACCGATTAAATCATAGAGTCCGATTAATAATTCTGGCGAATCGTTTATATATGATGGTACAGGTCCATTTGAAATAACATTGTCATCATTAACATCGAAAGCCACATAAAGATATTTATTATCCATAGCGATACGAGCTAATGCCGATAGATCCGCATCATTTCCTACATTATAATTTGGTCCGATAAATCCCGTTTGATTACTAAGCTTAATCTCTATCGGTTGATAATTATTCCATTCACTTAGATCTCCATCAGCATTAAAATTAACAGGTGGGTTAAGAGAAATAACTCCAATACCTTTCGCCATATTAGTTACAGGACTAGCAAATGCAAATGGCCCAATATTATTCGCAAGATCAACAGATCTTATTCCATAATAATTAGTAACATTTGCATCAACTTTTGGAGAACGTAAGTAGTGGATTCCGTTACCGACATTTTCATAATAAAAGCCAATAAGTTCCACTCCCGGCTCAGTTATATCAGTAAAAGGATTGTTGCATCCATAAATTAAATATTTTTCGCCGGCACCTTCATTAGTAACGTCAGACCAATTGAAAGTATTATTATATGTTCCCGAAGTAACTGTAAAATTACTCGGAGCTTCAGGAGCTTCATTATCTGTATCATTTCCACCCTGCTGAAGGAGATCAAAAAGAATTGTCCCTGTGAATTTTTCGCCTAAAGGTCCGGCACTTGTCCCTGCAGCAGCTACTTCAATTCCATAACTTTTTATGTGATCAAAATTAAATATATTATCCCCCTGCTCTCCGCCAAAATATTGAGCAAACCCATCTGTAGGCAATATATATGTGCCCATAGGAGCAGTTACCAGACCCTGTTTAAGTGGAAGTACATATCTGGTCCAACCGGACACTTGAGAAAGATTTATCGGTAATCTTATTCTCCAAGTTTCATCAACACCTGTATTATCCTCAACAATATAAAAATTCAAATCTAAGCGTGTGATATTAGGGGAGGAGTGAGGGAGTTCGTTTTTGATATAAATTACTAAACTGCTTCTATTTTCAAAACCATTTGGCTTAATAATATCTTTATAAATACTTACATAGCCACCCCAATCCTGCGAAGCATTTACAGTATAATCCATTTTTAAAGATGCATCACCCTCGATCTTATCATTTAAATTATCAGTTAATAATATAGAACTTTTATCTGCTTCACCTGCCCAATTCATATCATCTATGTTATAGAAATTTACTGTTGTGTTGTCGAATGTATTCAAAGGAGGATATTTGTTACCTGTTAATTCCCATCTATCCACTAAAATAGAACCGGACCCAGTTGGATTAGGAGTTCCGCCACCGGCAGTAGTAAAAACAAAAGCCCATTCGAAGTTTTTAATTCTATCGAGTTCCATAATGCCATTATTAAATGCAAATTGATTAATAAATCCGGTTTGTGAATCGTTACTCTGTATCAATGGAATTTTTATATTAATCCAATTATTAGATGCATCTGTTAAATCAATTGGTACTCTTTGCAGCCAAATATCATAGTTGTTATTATTATCATAATCAAGAAGCTTAAACTCCATATAAAATTCTCCGGTTTGCGAAATCGAAAGTGGAGTAAGAATTTTGAATTGGAATGAAATAAATTCTCCGGCAGAGAAATCATAATATTCTTGGTTTTGAGTTGTTTGTCGGGACACATATCCGCCCCAACTCTCGCCAGCAACTATATTGTAATCAATTTTTGTTGAGCCTGTACCTTCAAAAAATGCCGTGTTATCAGAAACATCCAAAAATGCTCCCACTCCATTTGACCACATGGAACTCATATCCCAGAAATTATTAGCCACTGAATTATCGCAATTCTGGAAAACCCATTGGGCATTTAATGAAATGGAGAGAAATAGAATTAGAAAAAAGAAAATCTTTTTCATGGCTGCACCCTATTTATGTAATAAAAAAATTATTTCTATAATTACTTTTATTTATTAGTAAACTCGAATACGAATTTTTGGTAGGGCGCTGATAATATTGATTTTATTGCATGGAGAAGCCACACTCGGATAAAGAGATGTGAAACACTTTTTGTAGTTCTGATATGCTTACTTGAGAATTGCGCCCTCATTTATATTGCCTATCTATTTTCGACAATTATCGGTTAAATATAAAAAAATATTTTAATTATTGTAATAAAAATCGACAAAAAATCAGTAAACTCCGACACGATATCCTTTCATTTCTTTATCAAGTGCTTTAGCACCGGGGAGAATTTTTTCTAAAAACTTCCAGTATTCTGAGGAATGATTATGGTGAACCGTGTGAGCAAGTTCGTGCATAATTATATAATCTATTAATCGATTTGGCAGACGGATCAAATTAATATTAAGATTGATATTGTTTTTTGAGGAGCAACTGCCCCATTTCGTTTTGTGATTTTTTAGGTGGATTTCATTTACTACCAAATTATTGGTGGAGGCTAGTTCCCTCACACGCGAAGGCAAGTATTCTTTTGCTTCTTTCCGCATTAGCTTTATTAATTCATCGCTAACGGGAGTTTTATCTTTTTCTATTTTTTTTATCTTAGCGAGAAATTTAATCACTCTATCCTGATTGGAGTCTATATAAGAAGCTGCATTTTTTATCGACATAAAATATGGGACAGTTACAACGAGATGCTCGAAAGGGCGATACGAAAGCTTTAGATGCTTCGCACGCTTATTCTTTCTAAATTCAGTTTTTCCTATTTCGGGTAGATCGATTATCAAGAATGTCTTCGGATTAATAAAAAATAAATATACAGCTTTGACAAAATAAATGCCCCACCAGGATGTTAATCCCGGCAGGGCGCCCTCAAGATGACTGTAACTACAGTCGGAATTTTTTTATTAGCTCAATTCTACATTAATCAACTTGCGGCATTAAATACGCAATAATCGAATAGAATTTTTAATTCATAAGCGACCCGGCAAACTCTTCAAGAATTAATTTCCTGTTTTCCCCAACCCCTTTTGCATACGAAGTAATTTCATTGAAGTAATCGTATAGAGAAGATTTCTTCGATAAATTCCGAAATATTTCATTAGAAATTTTAGCCCCTGTTACTTTGCTTAATTTATATCTCTCGTTTTTAAAGTTCTCTATTTTTGTTCGGGATAAATTTTTAAGTGCATCGTTTATCGAATTAATATTTGCGAGTTCATTCCCTATTGAATTATTAAATCGTTCGTAAAAAGATTCTTTATGCGGACCATAATGAACGAAGCGAGAATCAAAATTTTTTGAAGCTACGAAAGAGCCATTTGAACAGATATATCTAATAAGGTAGGTAGCGATAGAGAATGCTCTGAAGCCTGTTTCTGAATTAATAATATTTATTCCGCACGCAAATCTATCATCTTCAAAAGGCATAATAGTTATTTCCGTTTTAAGAAAAATTCGAGTAAAATAATCGTTCTTTACAATCGATGACACCTCATAATCCCTTAACATATCAATTATACTATTGTCGTTTATTTCGATATAATGCTTAGATGTAATAGTAATAGCACTTAAATTTTCTAAATAAACCGTAACGGGAATCGATTTAATATTTATCAAATAATCATTTAGAACAGAAACCAAAGTTTCACGGTTCAGATATCGGAATTGTGAACTCGGGAAATGGAACCATCTGAATAATTTTAGAACGAAACTTTTCCTAACAGGGTAATATTCCAAATTACCTTCATTATAAATCGTTATAAACACTTTGTTTGAATCTAAATCGAGCTTAATGTTTTCCGGATTCGTTACAATCTTTTTAATTTCCCTTTTATTAAGATGATCTTTCATTCCATTGAGAGATAGCTTTAATTCGGGTCCTTCTTCTAATAAATCTAACATCCTTTCCCTTTCTTTTAGAGCACTATAAATTAACTGATTGAAAAATAAATTAAGAATAAGAAGAAACGGTATCATTAAATGATATTTTTTAATAGTTTAAACCTTCCACATAAAAAGAGTGCGAAAAATGAAAGACCTGCGAAGCAAAATTAAAAGGCAAACCGAACTGCTTGGATTAGTACTAAATGAACCGGCAAAATATTTAGTCCCTGATTTAGCAATGGAATATGAGATTGATGATCTTACGATAAAACGAGATATGATGGATTTCCGAAGTACAGGGATTGGGATTCATTCGAGATCGAAAAAAGGAATTTGTATAGATGGCGAGATACCGGAGGAGGTAATAAAACCAATACTCGAATCATATATCGGGACTACGGTTTACACAAAATCATTTGATAGAGCAACTCAAGCATTGACTAAAAAAATCGGCAGCAAAGCCATTATTACCATGTCGTATCTACAAAGAGGGATTGATACAAATCGTAAAGTAATCATTAATTATCGGAAACCGAATCAAAGTTCGTCAGATGAAAGGAAAATAGCACCGCTCATTATTTTTGAATCAGAAGGATGTTGGAGGCTATTGGCGTTACAAGAAAATAATTACAAACAATTTTTATTGGAGCGCATACAAAATATTAAACAGACTACCGAAACTTTCCCCAAACATAATGAAAATGATATTAGAGAACTCTTCTCTGGCTCATTTAAAAGTTATCTCGGAAAGGATAAAATAGAAGTAAAAATATTAATGGATTCTAAATGGGCAGAGAGATTAAGACCGAAATTATTATTGGAGAATGTCTGTTACACTCCGCAGGAAGATGGAAAAGTACTGCTTGAGACGACAGTAAATTCATTCAATGAAATAGCGGCTTGGATAGTAAGTAGAGGTAAAGGAGTGAAAGTACTAAGCCCCGAACCATTAAAAGAGATGGTACTGAAATTAGCCAAAGAAGCGATAGAGAATTATGAGAATGAAGAAGGGTTTTTGAAATAAGAAAGGGAGCTTTAAAATAAAAAGCCCCACGGAGTACGCGGGGCATAAGTAATTTCTTCGGCTTATAGCCTTATTGTGTAAAGCTTTCACTTGTAACTTAAGTAATAACATAATAAATATCAATAGTCATTGGGAGAATAATATGTCCATAATTCTAGGTTTAGATTTAGGTACTAATTCTATCGGATGCACACTAAGAAACACCTCGGAAAAAGAAGACCAAATAGTTTTTGCTACATCTTTAACTTTTGAAAAAGGTGTAGGAGAAGAAAAAGGTGTAGAAGTGCCACTAGTCCAACAAAGAACATTAAGTCGGGGTAAAAGAAGAAACTATAATGCAAGAAGATATCGTAAGTGGTTATTATTAGAGACGTTAATTAATTCATCCCCACCAATGTGCCCATTAACACTTGATGAATTAAATAAATGGCGCAAGTATGATAGTTCTTCCGAATCTGAATATCCCAAATCAGAATCTTTTCTTCAATGGCTTAAACTCGATTTTAATGGAGATAATATTAGTGATTTTATAAATCCTTACGAACTAAGAGTAATGGCAGTCAAAGAAAAATTCACGAACCCTTTAATACTTGGTAGAGTTTTTTATCACATGACACAAAAACGTGGATTTAAGGGGAGAGATGAGGCAGAATCAGAAACAATTTTAAAAGGAAGTGAGGAAAAAGGCATTCAAGGTGCAGAGAGAACAATAGATTTGATGGAGAGCGATAATATTTCTCTTAGCGAGGCATTATTAATTGATCATAACATAAATAAAAAAAGAATAAGAAACAGATATAACCTAAGAAATTTAGTGGAGAATGAATTTAATACTATTTGTAATGTTCAATGCATTGATCAAAGTAGCGAACTTTATAAAAATCTTTTGAAATCAATTATTTGGCAGAGACCTCTAAGAAGTCAAAAAGGTAATATTGGCATTTGTACTTTTGAACCCAAAAAACAAAGATGTCCCATAAGTCATCCTTTATTTGAGGAGTATAGAGCTCTTGCATTTATTAATAACATTAAGATAACTCCAATCGAATCCCAAAACAGCAATTACCTAAGCGATGAACAAAAGGGATTAATATACCATAGGTTATTTTTTAGGAAGAGCAAGGTAGCATTTGAATTTTCAGAAATCATTAAAGTACTTGATCCCAAGAAAAATTTGTATAAATTCAATTTCAAAGAATATACCAATGTAAGCGGCTGTCCTGTTAAAGCTCAATTAGAAGATTTTTTTGGCTGCAACTTAAACGAGATAAAAATAACAAATTCATTAAATAATACGACCGGGAAGGGATATTATGATTATGAAGATTTATGGCATGTATTATATTCATTTTCAGATAACGAAAGCATAATAAAATTCGCAAAAGAAAAATTAGGTTTGAGTGAAGAACGCGCAGTTAAATTCTCAAAGGTTAGACTGCCTCAAGGTTTTGCTTCATTAAGTATTTATGCTATTAAAAAAATCCTAAAATATCTTAAGAAGGGATATATTTACTCCGATTCAGTTTTCTTAGCCAACCTTGATAAGGTAGTTGGTAAAAAGCTTAATGAAGATAAAGAAAATGAAATAATTACTAAAATTAGAAATCTTCAGCACAAGCATAAATCACTGCAACAAACGAATGCCATTATTAATAACTTAATAAACAACCATATTAATAACGACGAAGAAAGTGAAATAAAATCGGGTAAATATCTTTCCATTGAGAGATTAAATGAATTAGTAGAAATAGAGATTATTAATGTATTAGGTATTGAAAAATGGAATCGATTTGATGAACAAGAAAAAAATCATTTAATAGTCGAGATTCGAGCACATTTTGAAAAATTCCTAGCTAATAAATATACCCATTCCTTAGGGTTAATGTTTTATAAAACTCCACGATTTGACGACATGTTAAAGGGTTTATTAAAAAAGGAATTCCCTGATTGGGAAGAAGAAAGATTTAAGTATTTATATCACCCTGCAGAAAGCGAATTTTATCCGGCAGCAAAAGTAGTTAATGGTAAAAAGATTCTTGGCTCTCCCGAACCAATATCGAAGGGATTTAAAAATCCTATGGCTCTTAAAACACTTCACGTAATGAAAAAATTAATAAACCATCTGATTTTAACTGAGAAGATAGACTCGGAGACACGGATTGTAGTTGAGATAGCGAGAGAATTGAATGACGCGAATAAAAGAGCTGCAATTGCTAGATGGCAAAACGATAGAGAGAAAGAGAATAAACTATTCGCTGATAAAATTATAGAAATGGCTGAGGGATTGGGATATCCTGATTTAGAAGTAGACGATAATCTTATCCTAAAATATCGTTTATGGCATGATCAAAAGGGACAATGTTTATATACAGGTAGGGTTATTGATTTCGCTGAATTAATTGATGGTACAACGGTAGATATTGAACATACAATCCCAGCAAGTATATCTTTCGATAATGAACTTGGCAATCTTACTTTAGCAGATTCACGATATAATAGAGATATTAAAGGGAATAAGATTCCCGCTCAATTGCCTAATTACGAGAATGGAATTGAAATAAATGGCATATCATATCCTGCTATACTTAAAACAGCTTCATTTTTAGAGGATAAAGTAAAGCATTTTGAAAAGCTAATAGAAGAGGCAAAAAAGAGATCCAAACACGCACAAACAAAAGAGCAAAAAGATGCTCAGATTCAAAAACGGCACTACTTCAAAATGGAATTAGATTATTGGAAGAAAAAGAAAAGAACTTTTTTTGATAAGGAAATAAAAAATAGTTGGAAAAATAGCCAATTAGTTGATACACAAATAATTACTAAATATGCATTACATTATTTAAAGACTGTTTTTAATAATGTAGAAGTTCAGAAAGGAAGTGTAACGGCTGCATTTAGAAAAATTTTTAATGTTGGCTTTAAGAAGGATAGAGATAATAGCGTTCATCATGCAATAGATGCCGCAATATTAACATTAATTCCTTCTTCAAGGAAGAGAGATGTTTTATTACAAAGATATTTTTCAGCTCTCGATTTAGATCGAAGTTTCCATATCATACCCGAGGGCTGGGCAAATTTTTCTCCAACTCAAATTTTGGATCTTCAAAAAAAGGTATTTGTTAATTTTTATAAAAAAAATACCACCCTTTTGCCTACTTATAAAAACGTTAGGAAAAGAGGCAAAATACAATATGTAAAAAAGCAATTAGAAAATGGGAAGTTCGAATATTTGCTTGATGAAAATGGAAATAAAATCCCTCTAATTGCACAGGGAGATTCCATTCGAGGTCAACTTCATGAAGAAACATTTTTCGGTGCTATTCAACTCGGGAAAAATAGTAAAGGTATTTCTGAAAAATATAAAACGGAAAAGAAACCACTTCTTTTTGTTGTTAGAGTTCCAATTCAATCTTTTACCAAAATGGAAGACTTAAATAAAATTATAGATGATAAAGTAAGAAATGACATTCAAAAAACTATAAATAAAAAAATATCCATAGGTAAAACATTTGTTGACTCAATAAATGAAGATATCTGGCTATTAGACAAAAACGAAAAAGAAATAAAACAAGATAAAAATGGAAACACTCTTTTCCCTATTCGTCATGTAAGATGTGTAAGTGCAGTAGGAAGAGGGATTTTAACTTCCGAAAAAGCTTTACAAATTAAACAACATACTTTTCTTTCAAAACAAGAATATAAACAGTATTATTATGCCAAGAATGAAGAAATATCGGTTTGTTTATTTTATGAAAAGAATGATAATAGCAAAGTAATTAGAGGGACAAGATTGATTGGTTTATTTGAACTATCTCAAATTCAGATAAAACATTTAAATGAATTATTTTCTATCCCTGAATATGCCATTTATCCTAAAAATAATCTTCCTCTGAAGTATATAATCACAACAGGATGTAGAGTAATTATTTATGAAAATTCACCTGAAGAATTGCGTGAATTAAGTAAGCCCGAATTAATTAAAAGAGTATATAGAATTTATAAATTTAATAATGCTGGAGCAGATTATATTTACCTTCAATGTCATGCAGAAGCAAGGCAAGACAAAGATTTAGGCGTAGGGGATACAACAGTTGATTTTTCAAAGTATCAACCTAGATTAAAGCTAGTACCAAATAATTTTAATTGTCTTTTAGAAAATTATGATTTTGAAATATCGATAGATGGAGAGATAACTTTTAAATGATAAAAAGGACATTGTATTTTAGCAAGAATGCTTATTTAAGTACTAAAGATGCTCAGCTAATTGCAAAAATAAAAGAGCCAAATGAAGAAAGCGAAAAAGAGATTACAGCCCCGATAGAAGATATCGGGATTGTAATTCTTGATGGTGCTATTACAATATCACAACCATTAATAAGCTCTCTTCTAGAGAATAATTGTGCTCTTGTAGTTTGTAATCTTAATCATATGCCCACAGGATTGTTTTTACCATTAACAGGAAATTATTTGCAGAGTGAAATTTTCCAAGCGCAAATTGAATCATCAGTACCACTAAAGAAACAATTATGGCAGCAAACCATTTCGGCAAAAATAAAAAACCAAGCCGCTCATCTTAAAAAGAGAAAAATTCCAATCAAGAATATGACTTATTGGGCTAAAGAAGTTAAATCCGGCGACCCTGAAAATCTTGAAGGAAGAGCAGCAGCATATTATTGGAAAAATATTTTCAAACAGATTCCTGAATTTATACGAGATAGATATGGAGAACCGCCAAATCAATTATTGAATTATGGATATGCGATACTTCGTGCTATTGTAGCAAGAGGTTTAGTTGCTTCAGGATTACTTCCTACACTTGGAATTTTTCATCATAACAAGTATAATGCATATTGTCTTGCTGATGATATTATGGAACCTTATAGACCTTATATGGATAATATTGTTGCTGATTTCATTGCCAACGGAGAGGATTTCTTCGAACTAACTCCATCGATAAAAAAGCAATTATTAGAAATAGCTACAACGGAAATAATTATCGACAATAATCGAAGTCCCTTGTTAGTTGGTCTTCAGCGAACTACCTCCTCGCTAGCAAAATGCTTCAAAGGAGAGTTAAGAAAAATAACTTATCCGGAATTTATATGAGATTTAGTGAGTATAGAATTATGTGGATATTAGTATTTTTTGATTTACCGGTCGCAACACAAAAGGACAGAAAAATTTACACTAAATTTAGAAAATTCCTTATTAAAGATGGATTTGATATGTTTCAATTCTCTATTTATGTGAGACATTGCGCTAGTCGAGAAAATAAAAATGTTCATGTAAAAAGAATTAAACAGGAATTACCTCCTAAAGGGAAAGTAGGAATAATGTCTATAACAGATAAACAATTTGGTATGATGGAAATTTTCGAAGGGAAAAGTCATACAGATGGATTTCTCGAACCACATCAATTGGAATTATTTTGAATGCCCCTTTTGGTTACCTTAACGGAAATTAAAAGGGGCATCTGATTTTTTTGATCCTAATAATCGGCTAACTTATTGAAAAACAATAGGATAGACTGACCTACCTTGAATCTAATATCAGTAAATCAAAATTTGAAAGCAATCCACAACC
>JALNXG010000061.1 GCA_023230485.1 Melioribacteraceae bacterium | reverse complement strand
GCTGGAATATTTATGGTTCAAGAAAAGCCAATTATAAGCTATTTTCCAGATGATATTACCGCAACAAAACTTTTAAAACATGCACACGCAGTATGCAGAAATAATGTTTTAGAAAGAATAGGCGGTTAATTAATTTCTTTTATTTTATTATTAAATTTTGATACTAATTCATCGATATTAAGACCAGCGCATAAATCTTTCATTCTATTAAGATAAGTGTGATTTAATTTAGTTTGTTTATAAATTTCTTCAGTTAATTCAATTCTATTTTTATTAAAATCTGCATTATTAGCATAATTAGTCACTAAATCGAGATATTCTGATGGATTTTGAGCCATTAACACGCATTTTTGATCATAATATCTATTGAAGTTTGGAATGTAATCAACAATCGGTAAGGTCTTACATAATGCTAACTTAAAAAACCTTTCTGGTATATCAATTCCAAATTTTGTAGTGTGTGGCTCGCACATACATGGTCCGACTTTGCCACTAGCCAAAAATTCTCTTCCGCTATCGGAATCTGGAATTACACCAACATATCCATTAACACCTTGCCATCCACCCCAGCCCATTATTTTAACATTAGTGATTTTAGTTATTGGCAATAGCCATTTGTCTATTTTGTTGGCTTTATATGGCCACCGACCACCAAGGTAGACAATATTGTTTGTCTTAGTATCTGACGGCCAGTATAGAGTATGATCTGCTGCAGTAGGAACACCAATGAATTTAATATTATGATTTTTCTGCCAATTTGACCAATAAGTCAATGCATCACTTTGGTGTCCATACCCAAAAACAGCATTTGGCGTTTGCAATAAAGTCCATTTTATTGCATCCTGTGGTTCGTTTACATCAATGCCATGTAATGGTTCTAATTTTGTACCATATGGGTTGACATGAATAGCAACTTTAACATTTCCACGATTTTTAGGTATTACTTTGCGATGTCCGCTGCATCCGATATATAGATCTGGTTTTGTATCAATCCAAGTTTTTTCATCGCCATCCCAAAATTTTGCGTCACATCCTATTGATTTAAATGCATTAATGAAGCCTCTTGAAATGTACAAATATGCACCACCATTTGGTTTAGCAACTAATATTTTCATTTTAGTTTTCTCTTAAAATAGTCAGCATCGCTTGAAATTACTTTTTCAATTCCAAGTGAAATTCTATTAGATCCAAGAATTTTGTTGTTTGCATGGTATGTTTCCCACCCATTTGTTCTACCATGCCATAAATGGAATAGATTTATTGATCTTTCATTGAACATTTTGGTTGCAGATTTAATTTTCCAAAAGAAATCGCAATCTTCTACTCCATATCCGACAAATGATTCACAGAATCCACCGATTCTTTCGTATACACATTTTTTAATGCATAAAGATCCACCTTCATAATAGTTAACTATTCTATCTGATTCAATATTTGATTCATTTATTTTGTATATTGATATAATATTATCAGTAGCAGTTTTAGTCATATAGCATACTGTCGCACCAATATGTGCTGATTCATAATTATTTAATATGTTATTGAGTATTGATGTATAATCACCTCTAACTAACATATCTGCATCATGCAATATTAAATTTTCATTTTTTGATATTAATACACCATCGTTGAAAGCTTGCGATTTATTAAATGGTAAACCAATTTTAGGATTTTTCGAAAAGATATAATCAGCACATGGCATTTTATTTTTATTCATTACTTCTTTATCGTCTTGTTCTGATAACACTATTTGAATCACTGGAAATCTTTGTGCTCGTATATTCTGTATAACAGTTTCAACGCATTCTGCTCTTCCTATATCTCTAAATGGTACTATGTAAGTTATTGATGGAACGATTGTTTTTTTTGATGCTTCAATATAAACTCTTGATTTATCATTTTTCTTTAAGTTATATTGTTCTCGCGCTAATTTAAAGTGTTCTGCTTTGTTTTCGTCTGAGGTTTTATCGTTGTAGATCTTGAAATATTTATCAGATCCTACTACATCATGATATCCAGGTGGAGTGAGACCTGCTCTCGATATTCTGTCACTATAATCAACATGCTCATATCCATAAATCCCAAATGCTTCATCCATAAATCCAACTTTTTTGAATGCATCATCATGAATTGCCATGACAGCACCGTGCGGCTTATTTGTTACTGTTATTATTCCAAATCTGTTTGGTTCAACTGGAGTTGCATTATAAATTCCAATTTGTCTATAACAAAAATGTTTAATATTGGTTTCAACCATTTTATTGAAATAAAATAAATCCCAACCTTCTTTTAATACTTCTACATCGTCATTTAAGATGATTTTATACTTGAATCTTTCTAAACATCTCAATAGTCTATTTGTATTTCCAGCTATTCCAATTCTATCATTGTGAATACCAATAATATCTTTTTGATTTTTTAACCATTCCCATACTTTTGGATCAGTGCTCTCATCACTAACAAATACAGTAGTTCTAGCTAAATCAGTATGTTTTCTAATTGAAGTTATTAATCCAACAAGTGACTCTAATCTATTGTAACTTAAAATTCCTACTCCTATATTGTTTGATATAGGTATTACATCTTCTTTAATCTTAGCGACTGAAAATTCAGTTGCTCTAGCTCCAGAATGTCCTACTTTTCCTACTATTTTAATTGTTGGTCTGTGTAACGCTTGATTAGTATTTTTATGAACAATTCTATTAACTTTATGGTATCCTAATACTTTATTATTTACTACTTTATTACTTTTTATTTCTTCTATAGTTTTAGATTTCCTTATTTCTATTCTTTTGACTTCACTATTTTCAATTATTTTAATTATTGATAAATATTTTGGAACATATCTTTTAAAATAATCATCTAAAATAATTTTTTGTCCTTTTGTAAATATGATCATTTTTCCAGAACTATCTGGAATTTGAATTGTATTATTACTATGATTAAGAAATAAATATCTCATACAACTCCATATAGTGGTCTAAAGTATTCTTTTTCTATGACATATTTGAAAGTGCTTGGTTTGATAAACATTTTAGAATGTTTCTTAAAACTATCGTCTATTATTTCTATTTTTACTATTTCTTGTGTTGGAACTGTTTTAGAATAAACATCTTTTAACATTCCTGGACTAATAAATTTATTTGCTGATATCATTACATCAACTAACATTGGATCATCAATTCCAGAAAAATAAAAACATGCTTCTTTTTGTCTTGATGATTTCATTATATGAAGTAATTTTTCTGAATAATTAATAACTTTGTGTTCTTTTGATATTTTTAAAATATTTGAATTGAGATCAGCTAATCTCATGAAAACATAATCATCTCTAAATCCGATATATAATGAATAGCCATTGTTTAAATCGTATGGCTTAATAATATAAGAATAAAGGTTATTAAATAGTGTTATATATTCAGAAACATTAAAAAATTTTGGATAATCAAAAAAGTCAGGAAGTGTGTATTCTTTCATAAATAACATACACCGTTTGCAGCGAATACACTATATGATCCAATCATTGAATTTTTAATTTTTCTTAAATTGATCTTATATTCTTCATAATCACCTTGGACAAGCAATCTTAGATTGCCAGACTGTTTTACATTTAAAAAATCACCGTCTATTCCATTAATTAATGCAAACCATCTCGTAAAAAATCCATCTTTAAATATAATATCGCCAATTTTTGGCTCCCAAATAGAAATATCAGCATATTTCATTAACTCAACTTCTATCCCGCTTCCTCTCATTATTCCCCCTTAAATTCACATGTATATGGGTCAAATGAATATTCTTTATTATTCAAGTTCCATACAATTGCAAGACCTTTCCTTTTACCTCCAAGTCTTGTTTTTATTAATCTATCTACTGGCATGTGAAAATCATCTATTTTCATGCGTGGAAGCGTGACAGAATATTCGTCATCTTCTAACGCGTCATGTATATTGTTCCATGATTTTTCTTGCTCTTTGACTTGTTCAAATCCTTCCAACAATAAATCTCTTAGATTCAAATTGTTATCTTTTATGCTTAACTGTGTTTTCATTTTAACTTTAACGTTGTTTTGTTCATCTTCCCATTCTATTTCTGGATTTAATACAGTTTCATCTTTTTTGATAATTTTTGAAAATGGTATCAATGCTTTTTTAATGTCATTGACACTGTGGATTTCAACAACCTTGAATTCTTTAGTTGTCATTTATACCTCGATTTATAGGTCGATTTTTACAGGCTTTAATTTGATGTGAATGATATTAGATAATCTGTGCAATACTAACCAATTTAATATCCAATAAAAATAATGGTCTATAAAAGCTATCATGTTTTTATTTATTAATGTGCTATCCCAGAAATTAGCGTCACTAAAAATAAATGATGGAAGAAAGAATGAAATTGGGAATGCAACCCAAACAGAACAACAATATCCACATGTTATAAGTTCGGCAAAATCGATGCCTAAAATTTTTCCTCTTCTTGCTACAAAGCCTCTAAATCCTTCAAGTGGTCCAGCATTTACTATTATTTCTGTTAATGATTCAACAAATACGGCACATAAAGACCATATTAAAAAATATTGTACTAAGCTCCAGCAGTCTTGAAGTTGCATGATTTATTTGGACACTCCCATAACTTTATGTATCCTCTCAATTTTTGTACAAATTGTTGTTTATAAATCATGGTTGAACTGCATTTTGGACATTTTTTTAAATTATTTGATACAGAACTATTAACTATTTGTTTTTTCTGTTGTATTGATTGACCCTTACCTTTACTGCATCCGCATGCCATGGCATTACTCCTTTAAAAGAATGTTAGTTAAAACTTCGTTTATATTTTCATTATATTTAATTCTAATTAATTTAATATTATTTACACTACAAAAATTATTCTTGATGTTATCATTGATTTTTCTTTTTTCAAATCCTTTAATGCCGCCAAAAATACTAGTTTTTCTAAAATGCTGTTCACCGTCATATTCTATTAAAATATTTTTATTTGGTAAGAAAAAATCAAATGGTAACAAATTAATATTTTTACAACCGTTAATTTTCTTTTGCTCTTCAAACATAATATTATTATCGATCAAAAATTTTCTAATATTATTTTCACCATGTGACGATTGGCACTTTAAACACCCGCATTTATCATAATAATGAGTAAAAGGTTTTTGTTCGAAAATACCATGAACTTTACATATTATTTTGACTTTAAAAAATATATTTTTATATTCGACTAATGAATAATCATATTTTTCGCCATGGATTTGTTTTGCTTTATTGATAAATTCTTCAGTTGTTAATTTTATATCATTGCATTTTGGGCATCCGCATTTATAACCATAATGATTGAATGGGGTTTGTTCGAAAACTCCATGAACTTTACATATTATTTTAACTTTTTTACAACATTTTTCATATTCGACTAATGAATAATCATATTTTTCGCCATGAATTTGTTTTGATTTATTAATAAATTTTTCAGTTGTCAGTTTAGATTTATCAATACAACATTGTTTACACCCTTTACCATTTAAATGGCTATTTGGTATTTGTCTAAAAACACCATGCACCTTACAAATTATATCAATATTGTTTTTACTATCTATATAATTAACTAAAGAATAATCATATTTATCACCATGAATTTTTATTGCTTTATTAATAAAGATGTTTGTAGTATATTTCATATGTATATATTATATGAGAAGCACTCAATGGAAGAATTGTGAATCAAAATGTGGTATATGGTTAGGGGCATATAGATCAGGAACAAAATCTGGTAGAATTCCGTTATCTGGAGCAAATTCTGGCACTACAAGATCTGATACTGCTCATCAGTATATATTTGCTGAAGTTAAACGGTCAAAAACCTATCTTTCAGCAGTTAAGCTTTGGGAGGAATATTGTAAAGAAGATAAAAAGAAAAAATCAGTCCATATTTTAACTCTGCCGATAGCTGAAAACAAGAAAATAATAGCAAAAACTAGCGACATATGGTGTTTTCACAATGATGATGCAGAATTTATTTATAGTAGTCTTAAAAATAATATTGGCAAATTAGAAATACATGAATGGAAAGGTAATTATCCATCAGTATTAACTTTATATCATTCTACTATTAGAACTTGGAAAAATAGTCTTCTTGATAGGCATAGAAAAGTAGCGCACTGCGCTATTTTTAGTCATAGCAAGATTGGATTTTGGATTGTCATTAATAAAAATGATATAATTAATTGGTGGGAATTAGTTCTTCAAGCACGAATTGAACGTGAAAAATTTTTGAAGGAAGAAGAAGAATTCATGGCAGCTAATCCAAAGCCAGTGAAAATAACTATGCCACAAAAAGCAGATAACAAAGAAATTACTAATGAATCGTCGTCACAACCATCGTCTGAGAAATAAATACCGGATATTGTGGAGCACCTCTTGAAGCCATTGCTTTAAGATAGGCTTTTAAAGTAGGATAGTTAGCTGTTTCTGGAATAGACGCATCAGGCTCTATTCTCCATTCATCAGTGAATCTGAGATTTTGAGCTATAGTTCTTGTAGTATCTTCAGCAGTATATGCTTTGCCAGACAGGTCAACTCTTACTCTGATAAAGTTAACTACTTCAACATCTGTTGCAGCCATGGTGTTACCTCTTAACTATATTTACCTCAAGGGCTATATTTAAATGGTATTATTAAATCAGACGATAAAGATTTTAATTCTGTTAAATTATATTTTTCAATTAATCCATTGATTGCTTTAAGATCGAATTTGTCATTTATCTTAATTGATTTGATATATTTAATATTATCTTCTAATAAATGATTTAAACTAAGATCAACTAATTTTTTATTTAAATCGAACATTTCCCTACCTTTTAAATTCAAAAATTCTTCTAGTTTATTTTCTCGTATTATTTTTTTAGCTGTTATCTCACCTACTAATCTATATCCATCAATGTTGTCGCTTGTATCACCTGATAAGCATTTTACTGTTACAGGATCATATTCTGGAATGCTTTCATACATTAAATCTTTATTGTTTGGATTGTGCAATTTAGCATTTTTAAATTTAACTATTATTTGTCCCATATCACCATCACTTGAAATTATTAGATTTTCTTTGTCTTGATATGCATCAACATAAGCATAAATCAAATCATCAGCTTCATTTTCATCTTTAATATATTGAGTCATTTTCATATTATGGCATAAATTAACAAATATTTTGGAAAATTGATTTACAATTGCTTCTAAAGTATCTTTAGTAATAAATGACTTATCTCTTCCTTCTTTATATGCTGGATATAATTTTTTCCTCCATAACCTACTTTTAGGAACATCCCAAAAAATTAACCAATTATTTGGCTTGTAAATTCTTCTCCATTTTATCATCATTCTTAATGCGATAATTAAAGGATCAACTTTTGGTTTACCAGTTATTCTATCTAAAGAAGCAAAAATTGCTTTATATGTTAAATTTTTTCCATCTATTAAAATGTCCATTTATATTAAATACATGATTGACCCCTTGGGTATTCACCCAAGGGGTCATGATGATAGCAGCTATTAATTATTTTTCGTTAAGCTGCTTCAGCAACGCCTGCAGATCAGGGTCTTCTTCTTCAGCCTTGTCGTCAGTCTTTTTAACATCTTCCTTTTTTACTTCAGTCTTCGGCTTATCCTCGGCCTTCTTATCCTCATTCTTCGGCTTATCCTCGGCTTTCTTGTCCTCATTCTTAGGCTTATCCTCAGCTTTCTTGTCCTCATTTTTCGGCTTATCTTCAGCCTTCTTATCTTCGGCCTTCTTATCTTCCTTTTTGGCCTCTTCCTTTTTAATATAACCATCATCACCATTATCAGAACCTCCAGAATTGTCCTGACCGCTGGTTTCGCCAAGTTTATCTTTTAATAATTTTTCAAGATCGGCAATACTACGATCGTCAAACTTCTTCATCAAATCATGCCTCTTCTCCAAAATTTCATCGATTTCTTTTTGTGAGGCCGCAATTGGGCGTGCTTTTCCAAGGAACTTCGAACTCTCATAGTTGTTATAATCGTTTTTGACCTTAATATTTATTACAAGCGGGAAAGCTTCATCCGGATCAAAGAACAATCCATGTGCTTGGGGATTATCATCATCGCCAGCATCATCACTCTTGAATGCTTTTTCGCAGAGCAAGTAAATGGCCTGTGGCAGTGACCACCACAGAACCTTTCCACGAAGCTCTTCCGGATTGTCTTTGTGATTTTCAAAATAAATATTAACAGCTTCATTCTGCTGTGATAACCATTCTTTTGCTAATGATGATCTGACTTTTTTATCGTCAGTTTCACGCATTAAATCGAAACCAGTTGTGCACAGAGGGCAGTCGCCCTTTTCAGGATGAACACGTGGGCATTCGTATCTCTTCTTGTTGATGAAGTGATGCCCGTGCGGCCTATAATAGAGATCCATCGTTTCGCTTGCTGTTCCGCCAGCGCACTTATCGTCTTTTTCAAGTGGCGGAAGAATAATTACTCTGAAATTTCTTTCCTCTTCACCTTTTAACTTTGGTGCTCTCCATTCGGTTGGATCTCTAAATCCTGATTGTTCGTTTTGCTTTGCCCGCATTCTGTCGAGCAGTTTTTGTTTATCAGCTTTGCTGATTGATGACATGGGATGATCCTTGTTAGCTTGCAGATGGCGGAATGCCATTTTCTGCGTGTCTTTTATATACTTTGCCTTTAACTACCAGATAATTCTGCTCTCTTAAATCCAGCAAGTGATCTTAAGTTATCAGCTTTCATTTTTAATGAATCTACTATTCCAAATAATTTTTGGACAAGATTTTCTAATTCTATATGTCTAACTATTAGTTTGCCCATTTCTGGGTCAACATTTACAATATTTTCTTTATCTGCTACTGTAAGTTTTACCCCTTCTGGTATTACAATACTTCTCATGATTTTAGATTTACGGATGTCTTTGTCATATTCAACTACTCTGAGATTTTTTCTGGCTTCTGCTAATACTGCTGTCCAAAATGAATAAATGCTAGACATATTTTCAAGATCGTCTTCCAATCTGTCATAATCAACACCACAATCTTTTCGCCAATCTCTCGTTACTTGTTTTCCATTTATTTTGATCTTCAACGTTATTAACACTTCTGCTATCTCTTCTGGAATTTCTTTATCCCACCAACTCATCTTACCTCCTTGACTTGTTTGTATTCACGCCATTTCTTGCCGACGTGAATTTTTAATGGCATGGTGAAATCATAAGGTAAAATACCTTCTAATGGTCTTATCATTATATCAGATATAGTTTTGATAGCATTAAAAGCTATGAATTCGTTAACACAGACAGTCAATGAGTCATGTTGTTCAGTTAAAATTATGTCGCCAAGTTCTTTTTCTACTTTATGAATAGTATTATTCATCGCATGAGCGACACTACCCTGCATAATACTATTAAATGCTCGTCTATTTCCTTTTATAGATTTATCTGTAACATATTTTCTTCCAAGAATTGATCTAACATAACCATCTTTATTTAAATCATCAACTTTACTAGAAATCCACTCACGAAATTCTGGAAATACTGTTAAAATTTCATGATTTGGGTTTAGCCCATAAACTGCTTGCATGAATTCACTTTTACATTGATCTCTTTCAACTTGCCCATCTAATATATTGACTATATGTGTGTATGGATCTGAATTTTCATAACAACTTATTAAATCTTTATCTCCTGACATAATTGACGCAATTCTGTGATCTGCTGCTATCCAATCGAAATGAATAAAAATATTATTTCTATAATTATGATGTCTTATGTTAAATTCTTTATTGCATCCTTGAACATTAAATCCAACTGAATTAGATCTTCCACTAAATGTATCCATGTTATATTTTAGTTTCATCAATTTATGTTCTAAAAATACTCCTCTTTTTTCTAAATTGTGATATGTATTAGATGCCTTATATCTTAATACTTGCCATTCTTTTTTAAATTCATCAAAGTTTTCATTTATGAATTCTTGATGGTCATTAATTTCTCCTGGATAATCATAAATGTTAACTGAATCAATTATTCCAAAATAATCTACGAATTTTTTATAATTAACTATAACTATTTCATTTACTGATTTAATTAACTTTAATAATTGTTGTTCACTATTTATTACTTCAATTATTTTTTTGGAACTACCAGCTTTCCATAAATCAACTGATCTTATTAATGATTTATCTTTGAAAATTGAATACTGTAATGGTCTATCATTATTAGACCATGAAATTAATAAGCTTACGAGCACATTATTTAAATACCGATAATCTCTTCATATATTCTGTTTCCTTCAGCTAAAGGCAGCCATATTTCTTTTTTATTATGGTAATAAATATATTTGTTGTTTATAGTTGTCAAATGTTTGTTTATATCATCAGAATGTTTAGATAATTCAGTAGTTGTAATGCCAGTTTGATTTTTAAACACGTCTACAATAATTTTCTTATGAATATCTGACAATGATGATACTTCTTTTTCCAATTCTATTCTTCTTCTCTCTTTGGCATGGACAATTGAATCTGTATTACTCTTTGGACTTAAATCCATTCCGCCTCTTCTAAATTTATCGCTTAAAAAATCAACTTCACCAGATTGTCTCATTGTTGAATATGGGTCTTCATGCTTAAGTTTATGCCTGTGCATATCTCTCTTAGCACCAGCTTTGTCTTTAACAAGACCGTTGCCCCTTACATAACATTGCAGATTTAGATCAGTATAATTAACATTAACATGTTTATTAGACTTGCAAAATGGACAATTTGGCTTTTGCGGTTTATCCTTCATTTTGCATTCAATGAAGAATATATATTCACCAGTATCTGGATGATATCCAGGACTCATTGTTTCTGGATCGTAATTTTTAATTTGTGAATTACTTGATTGACTACCATTATCTTTTTTAATGCTACAATTGTCACATGAATATTGGTACTTTGGCATTACTTATTTACCACTAGCATAACAACCGCTGAATAAATACGACCCAAAATGACCAAGTTCGCACCATGGAGCGGCCCAAACAGTTCCACCAGTTGATCTATATTTATCACAAAAGAAATAATCTTCAGATAATAATTGTTTATCTATTACTCCAACTTGGAAAAAATCGATTACTTCCGCATTAGGAGAAACACTTGTTCCACCATTAATATATTTACCAACATGTTTAGATAAATCTATAAAAACATCTCTACGGATTAACATAAACCCAGTTCCGCCATGTTTAATTTGAAATGGTTCGTTCTCGTTTTTCATTACATGACCATCAAGTTCTGTCAAAGCAAAAATTCCAGATAATTTAGATAAATCACCTTTAAATCCATTTTGAGCAGCTAGCCTTACTCTCTCCCAATTTAAACCCTTCATTGGACATGGCCCAATAATAATAGGTTTATCAGCCTTGATCATCTTGGCGACATCGATTGGTCTGAATTTTATGTCAGCATCAGCAAATAATAGATGCGTTGCATCAGGTATGTTTAAAAAATGCCATGCAATAGTATTGCGTCCTCTTTGTATTAAACTTTCATTTCCTAAAAATACTGAAGTTAGTTTATGACCACCATTTTGAACAGAATCTTTTAAAGCCATTAATGATTGAACGTATTCGCTAGTACACATTCCACTGTACATTGGTGTACCAACTACTAAGTGCATTTCTTTGTCTCCGTTTTTGAAATACTGTTTATCACTCCACGTGACATCATTTTAAATTTAATAAAAATATCTCTTGATTCTAAATTATATCTATTAATTTTAATAATATGCTTATCAGCAAAAGATTCAATAAATGTATATTTCGATGTACCGATTGACAAATAAATATTTTTAATACTTTTTTCTTCTATCCATTTTGATATTGGTTCTAATATAATTAATGGTATGTTTATAAATAAATGATCGTTTTGCCCTTTTGGCAACAAATAGAAATAAATTATTTGTTTATAATTATTGATAATTAAATAATTCATATTAAGCTGAAACTGCGTCTTCAACAACTTTCATTGTGGCGTAATTTACAGAAGCATTAACTGTAAAACCTTTTCTGCCATTTCTGTTTTTAGCCATAAATAATCTGAATCTTCCAACATGTGATTGAGATTGTCCATCACGGTTATTTCCAGTGTATTCTTCATTATTTTGGTTAATTGATAATATATAATCTAATGGCATTGCTTTACCATATGATTCTGCTAATTTATCAACATTAATTGGCTCTGACCCTCCAACTGAACTTCTGTTAGATTGGCTTGCTGTTATTCCAAATGTGTTTGTTTTTGCAATTAATGCTCTGAATTCTGCAGCTACAGCTTTTTGTCTAGTATAATCATCTTTATTTTTTGAATTGGTTTTTGATAATAAGCATTCTAAATAATCAACACATAATACATCTGGAATAAAATTATAATGCTTATTTAAATCTTTTATTGCTATTTCTATTGCATCAACCGATACAGTATCAGTAGGGAAGAATAAAATAAATAATTCAGATTCAGTAGATGTCTTTATTTTTCTGATTTGTTCTTTTATTAAGTCTTTTTTATCAAATCTTGTTCTGATTGGTGAATTTGTGAATGCACCTAAGTAACGATTTCCAGTTACTCTTTCATCATTTTCTAAAGAGATATGTAGGACGTTCCTTCCCATAATTGTATTAGCTATTGATGTATTAACTAATAATATGCTTTTTCCAACACCGGTCGGTGCTACCCATGCGAGGACTTCTCTTCTACATGGCCCTTTATCATGAATTTCACGATCTATTCTTGGAAAGCCACATGTAAAATAATCTCTTTCCTGTACTTCAAATAATTGGTCAACATCTTTAAAAAAATTAAATGGCTTAATAATTACATCACTTATTTTAGATGCATCGTCGAAAATTTTTTCTATTGACTCGAAATCTCCATTTTTAATTTTTTCCATTACGCTGTCATCATATAGCATTGATATTTGTTTTTGTTTAGCCCATTTTATGATATGATCTTTAATAAATGGCGCATTTCTTGGGTCTAGTTCTCTATCTATTATTTCTATAATTGGCTTTGAAATCGGATCATCAACCGACAAATCTTTATAGACCATATTTTTAACCATTTCTCTAGTCGGAACTTCGCTATATTTTTCATAACATTCACAATAAACCTTCATTAAATATTGTGCTTCATCAGATACGAAATACTCAGGCTTCATAAATGAAGCTATTCTATGAAAAAATTCTGGGCTTTCTAATGCTAATAATATAATATTTTCTTCTTCAAACTTACTAAATTCTGCCATAATTGTTAAATACTATGGTAGAACACCTTGTCCTTCTATCATAAATGAGAATATACTTTCATTCGCATCATTTGATGCAATTATTACAGTTGAAGTCTTTCTTCCAATTGATAAAGGTTTAAAAGCTATTCTGAATGGACTTGAAAGTTTTGGATTTAAAATATTTAATGGCTGAGTGACAATTAAAAAGTCATTGTCGCCTTCTAATTTTACTGTTGGTTGGCCTGTTAAAATTAAATCTGAATTTCCTAAATTTCTAACTTCAAAAACTCTCATTAGTCCAGATGATGGATCAACGTTTACTGGTTGTTCGCCAAAATTAGTAAAATCATCAAAATTTGGTGTTAAATCACCATCAGTGATGTTTTTATCAGATCCATACACATTTATTTCTGGTCCACCATCAATATTTCCTATTGCAGTATTTGTTTTATTTAGCTCGCTGATTAAAAAATTTCTTTTTATTATTAAAGCTTCTGAATATGTGCATAAGTCATCTTCTAATATTTGTATTTGATTTTTAGTTTTTAAGTCTATTATATCGCCAACAGTTTGTGTTACCGGAATTGACTTTTTGAATTTAAAAGAGTACCAATATTTTCCAATATCTGGATCAAAATAAGTTAAAGCAACTTTATGTGGTTCAAGATACCCGTTTAGAGCACTCTCTCTTATATAGACTATCTCATTTATTCCAAATCTTGGCTTTGGAACATCAATAATAGTTGTATTTGTGGTCATTTACCTAAATTTGAATAATCTTAATCTAGTCTGATTCGATAACAGCTTTCAATTCGCCTGCCCTGGAACGAACACTATCTTCAAGTTCTTTACGCTTTGCTAGATCAGCATTAAGAGCGCTAATTAATTTATCTTTACCAGCAGCTTTTATTTCGCCATATTCAAAATAACTTGAACCCTTTTTGATAATAATATTTAATTCAATTGCTGATTCAATAACATCTTTAAGATTATCTATACCCTTCCCAAAGTATAAGTCTACTTCAGCTACATGATGTGGTTCTGCAACTTTATTTTTAACAACTTTTATCCTAAGATGATTGCCAAGAACTCTATCACCTTCTTTAATTTGTTCTTTTCTTCTAACGTCAAGTCTTACAGAAGCAGCAAATCTTAGAGCTTTGCCGCCAGGAGTTGTTTCAGGATTACCGAACATAACACCAAGTTTTTCACGAAGCTGGTTGATAAATATAACCATTGTTCCAGTTTCTTGACATACTGGAACAAGCTTACGCAAGCCTTTAGCCATCATTTTAGCCATTGCTCCCATTTGAACATCATCCATTTCACCATCTAATTCAACTTTTGGCACAAGTGCGGCAACGCTATCAATAACAATTATTCCGAGTTTGCCAGTGGCAGCTAATTTACAAGCGATATCAAGGCATTGCTCGCCATAGTTTGGCTGTGAAAATAAGAGTTTTTCCCATTGAACGCCAATGCCTTTAGCCATTTTTGGATCAAGAGCATGCTCCATATCTAAAAATGCGACTTTTATTCCAATTTGTTGAGCGGCAGCAACAGCGCCTAAAGCAATGGTAGTTTTACCAGAAGCTTCAGGACCATAAATTTCAACTATTCTTCCTTTTGGAAAACCGCCAACACCAATAGCATTATCTAGAGCAATTGATCCAGTTGTTAAACACTCAACATTTTCTTTATCACCACCTAATTTAATTAATTCACCACATTCTTTATTAATTTCTTTCATGACCTTATCAAGGTCTTGAATATCTTCTTTTGATTTAACTTCTTTGTCTTTATCTTTAGCCATGTTATATTCCTTTTAATTCTTGGATCTTTTTAAATACATTATCTAATCCATAATTAGCAATTTTAATGATATCAGATGCTGGTATTTTGGCTAAAGTGGTATTTTTTTGAATTAAAACACTGCCAGACTCAGGAAATGTACATACTATTGTCCATGGTCCATTCGGATCTGGATATTTACCTGGTAAATCAGACATCCATTTAATCCCTTTAGTAGTTAAAATTGATACTATATCAAATCTTTCATAAGTAGTTCTAAGCATATTTTAAATCCAATCAAATCTATTTACATAGGACAAGCCAATGAATAATGACGAAAAATTGCTTATTGAAACATTTAAAAACATACTAGAAATGTCTCCATTAAATGAAGATGTTAAGAAACCTAATGAAAATGATCACAATGTACAGTTTCAATGGGAAGAAATAAATGATAAATTCGCTTTAGAAGTAAAAGACTCTGATTATTTCGTACCATTAACTAGTTCATTTAGAAAAATTCACAGTATTAAATGGCTTAGTGATACGCATTTTGGAGCAATGATCAGAAATGAACTTAAGTCTCAAGGGATACCACAAAAAGATATTGATATTGCAGTAGAAGCTGTTGAAAAATTGTCTAAAGCGTATAGAGAAGAAGATTCTGGTTTTCCAACTAATCTTGATAAAATTAAAAATAGTATGGAAAACCCAGATGATAAGCCGCCGACAAAGACTTCAAAAGAAACTTTTAGTGGTGAAAATGAACCATTTACTGGAATAGAACCAAAAAATACAAGACCAGTTAAAAATGAAGCTTGATAACATTAATAAATTTCAACAGTCTATTGATAAATACAAGACTGCAAAATCAACAATAAATAAAGATATAGCAACAAATCAAAAAGATGAGTCAGAAAAAATCGACAGATCAGGGAATCAAGATACTCCAGTTGGAGCAGATAAACAAGACTTCTTAGGAACTAACTCGTCAGGCCAACGTGATAAATCAAGGCCAGAAAATTTATCATAAAATTGGCTTAAATAAAATATTGTTGTTGGTTAAAATTGATCATTTAATAGATTATAGTAAAAATCATTATGAATTATTGAATGAAGAATATAGAAATTTACCATTAAAGTCCGCAGCTAAAACGCTGCATATTAATTTTAGTGGTTATGATTATTTTAGGCTGATTAAAAACTGTATAACTAAAATTAATGAATTAACTAGGCTAGAATTTGGAATTTATGTTTTTATTAATAAGAAAATAAGCTACAATTTCTGCGATGAAGATGTTCTTAATTATATAAAAACAATTAATGGTGGAATATTTTATACAAATAATTTGTCAAATTTGGTTAGCCAGCAAGACGATCTTGGATATTTATTTCTTGACTTTAGTGGTTCTATTACCGAAATTACAGAACCTACTGATATTGATTCAGAATCATCTAGTTCTTCGATTAGTGAAATGTCCAGCATAACAGAATCATTCTTATCTGATGATTCATCAGAATCTACTAATTCTTCTTTATCTGCATCGCTGTTATCATCTTCGTCATCTTCGTCATCTTCGTCATCTTCGTCATCTAAATCGTTATCAACTTCTTCTAGGTCGTTGTCTACACAGTCTTCTGAATCAACTGTTTCTTCACCGTCTACTGAATCATTATCAACATTATCTTCTGAATCTACGGTTTCTTCACCATCTACTGAATCGTTATCTTCTGAGTCTACGGTTTCTTCATTATCTTCTGAGTCGACTGTTTCTTCACCGTCTACCGAATCATTATCTTCTGAGTCGACTGTTTCTTCACCGTCTACCGAATCATTATCTTCTGAATCAACGGTTTCTTCACCGTCTACTGAATCATTATCAACATTATCTTCTGAATCTACTATTTCATCGCAATCTACTGAATCATTATCGACATTATCTTCTGAATCAACTAATTCATCACCGTCTACTGAATCGTTATCAACATTATCTTCTGAATCAACTGTTTCTTCACCGTCTACACAGTCATTATCAACATTATCTTCTGAATCAACGGTTTCTTCACCGTCTACTGAATCGTTATCAACATTATCTTCTGAATCTACTAATTCTTCACCGTCTACGCAGTCATTATTGACACTATCTTCTGAATCTACTAATTCTTCACCGTCTACGCAGTCATTATCGACACTATCTTCTGAATCAACTGTTTCTTCACTGTCTACTGAATCATTATCAACATTATCTTCTGAATCTACTAATTCATCACCGTCTACTGAATCACTATCAACATTATCTTCTGAATCTACTAATTCATCACCGTCTACTGAATCACTATCAACATTATCTTCTGAATCTACTAATTCATCACCGTCTACACAATCATTATCAACGTTATCTTCTGAATCTACTAATTCATCACCATCAACTCAGTCATTATCAACGTTATCTTCTGAATCAACTAACTCATCACCGTCTACTGAATCATTATCAACACAGTCAACTGTCTCATCATTATCAACGCAATCGTCACCATCTGATTTTTCATTATCAACATTATCTTCTGAATCTTCACTGTCTACTGAATCACTATCGACACTATCTTCTGAATCTACTAATTCATCACCATCAACTCAATCACTATCAACGTTATCTTCTGAATCAACTAACTCATCACCGTCTACAGAATCGTTATCAACATTATCTTCTGAATCTACTAATTCATCACCGTCTACGCAGTCATTATCAACATTATCTTCTGAATCTACTAATTCATCACCGTCTACACAGTCATTATCGACATTATCGACATTATCTTCTGAATCTACTAATTCATCACCATCAACTCAATCACTATCAACGTTATCTTCTGAATCTACTAATTCATCACCATCAACTCAATCACTATCAACGTTATCTTCTGAATCAACTAACTCATCACCGTCTACACAGTCATTATCAACATTATCTTCTGAATCTACTGTTTCTTCACCATCAACTCAGTCATTATCAACGTTATCTTCTGAATCAACTAATTCATCACCGTCTACTGAATCATTATCAACATTATCTTCTGAATCAACTGTTTCATCGCCATCTACACAGTCATTATCGACATTATCTTCTGGATCAACTGTCTCATCGCCGTCAACGCAGTCGTTATCGACATTATCTTCTGAATCAACGGTTTCTTCACCGTCTACAGAATCGTTATCAACATTATCTTCTGAATCAACGGTTTCTTCACCGTCTACAGAATCGTTATCAACGTTATCTTCTGAATCAACTATCTCTTCACCGTCTACAGAATCGTTATCAACGTTATCTTCTGAATCAACTATCTCTTCACCGTCTACAGAATCGTTATCAACATTATCTTCTGAATCTACGATTTCATCACCGTCTACTGAATCGTTATCAACATTATCTTCTGAATCTACGATTTCATCACCGTCTACGCAGTCATTATCGACATTATCTTCTGAATCAACTAACTCATCTTCTTCATCTTCTTCATCTTCTTCATCTTCTGAATCTACTATTTCTTCACCATCAACTCAGTCATTATCAACATTATCTTCTGAATCTACGATTTCATCACCGTCTACGCAGTCATTATCGACATTATCTTCTGAATCAACTAACTCATCTTCTTCATCTTCTTCATCTTCTGAATCTACTATTTCTTCACCATCAACTCAGTCATTATCAACATTATCTTCTGAATCAACTGTTTCATCTAGATCATTATCAACTCAGTCATCGCCATCTGATTTTTCATTATCAACAGAATCATCTGAATCATCTTCTAAATCAACGTTATCTTCTGAATCAACGGTTTCTTCACCGTCTACACAGTCATTATCGACACTATCTTCTGAATCTACTATTTCATCGCCATCTACACAGTCATTATCAACGTTATCTACTATTTCATCGCAATCTTCTGAATCGTTATCAACATTATCTTCTGAATCAACGGTTTCTTCACCGTCTACAGAATCGTTATCAACGTTATCTTCTGAGTCAACTGTCTCTTCACCGTCTACGCAGTCATTATCAACGTTATCTTCTGAATCAACTAACTCATCACCGTCTACGCAGTCATTATCAACATTATCTTCTGAATCATCATCTTCTGAATCAACGGTTTCTTCACCGTCTACAGAATCGTTATCAACGTTATCTTCTGAGTCAACTGTCTCTTCACCGTCTACGCAGTCATTATCAACGTTATCTTCTGAATCTACTAATTCTTCGCCATCAACTCAGTCATTATCGACATTATCTTCTGAATCTACTAATTCATCACCATCAACTCAGTCATTATCAACGTTATCTTCTGAATCTACTAATTCATCATCGTCATCATCTTCTGAATCTACTAATTCATCGCCGTCTACGCAGTCATTATCGACATTATCTTCTGAATCTACTAATTCATCATCGTCATCATCTTCTGAGTCAACTGTCTCTTCACTATCAACTCAGTCATTATCAACATTATCTTCTGAATCTACTAATTCATCATCGTCATCATCTTCTGAGTCAACTGTCTCTTCACCATCAACTCAGTCATTATCAACATTATCTTCTGAATCAACTGTCTCATCACCGTCTACACAATCATTGTCAACACAATCATCACAATCTACTGAATCATCATCGTCGTCTTCGTCTGATCAATCTTCATCTTCTTCCAGATCATTATCTACATTATCATCACAGTCGGCTGAATCATCATCTTCGTCTTCTTCCAGATCATTATCTACATTATCATCACAATCAACTGAATCATCATCATCTTCGTCATCGTCATCATCTGATCAGTCTTCATCGTCTTCTTCTAGATCATTATCAACATTATCGTCACAATCTACTGAATCATCTTCGTCTTCTTCTTCATCATCGTCTGATCAGTCATCGTCCTCTTCTTCTAGATCATTATCGTCACAATCATCGCAATCATCACAGTCGACTGAATCATCTTCGTCCTCTTCTTCTAGATCATTATCAACATTATCGTCACAATCAACTGAATCATCTTCGTCGTCGTCATCCTCTTCGTCTGATCAATCATCATCTTCTTCGTCTAGATCATTATCGACACTATCATCACAATCAACTGAATCATCTTCGTCTTCTTCATCCTCTTCTTCTAGATCACTATCGACACTATCATCACAATCATCGCAATCTACTGAATCATCTTCATCCTCTTCGTCTGATCAGTCTTCGTCCTCTTCTTCCAAATCATTATCTACACTATCGTCGCAATCTACTGAATCATCTTCGTCTTCTTCATCATCATCGTCTGATCAATCTTCATCGTCTTCTTCTAAATCATTATCGACACTATCGTCTCAATCAACCGAGTCATCTTCATCGTCATCTTCATCATCGTCTGATCAATCTTCATCGTCTTCTTCTAAATCATTATCGACACTATCGTCTCAATCAACCGAATCGTCTTCGTCATCATCATCTAGATCATTATCAACACTATCGTCTCAATCAACCGAGTCATCTTCATCGTCATCTTCATCATCGTCTGATCAGTCATCATCCTCTTCTTCATCATCATCTAGATCATTATCGACACTATCATCGCAATCGACTGAATCGTCTTCGTCCTCTTCTTCCAGATCATTATCTACACTATCGTCGCAATCTACTGAATCATCTTCGTCCTCTTCGTCATCATCATCTGATCAATCATCATCCTCTTCTTCCAGATCATTATCGACACTATCATCACAGTCAACTGAATCATCTTCGTCATCATCATCTGACCAATCATCATCTTCTTCTTCTAGATCATTATCAACACTATCATCACAGTCAACTGAATCATCTTCGTCATCATCGTCTTCTTCTTCCAGATCATTATCGACACTATCATCACAGTCAACTGAATCATCTTCTTCATCATCGTCTGATCAATCATCGTCCTCTTCTTCCAGATCATTATCAACATTATCATCACAGTCAACTGAATCATCTTCGTCATCATCGTCTGATCAGTCTTCATCATCTTCTTCTAGATCACTATCAACACTATCATCACAATCGACTAACTCATCATCGTCATCTTCATCTTCTTCGTCTGATCAGTCTTCATCATCTTCTT
>JALNXG010000060.1 GCA_023230485.1 Melioribacteraceae bacterium | reverse complement strand
GCCTTGGTTTATTATCCTTGTAGGCGGTCTTTTCGTTTTGTTCATGGTTGTTTCCGATTCTCGTGTATTAGAGTTTATGGGCAATAGAACAAATAACGTCGGTTCTGTTGACGGTGAAGAGGTTACTTATAAAGAATATAATGATTTTGTTGAGCGTGCTCGCAAAAATCAAATAGAATCTACTGGGCAAGATTTAGATGAACAGCAAATGGATTATTTCAGAGATCAAGTCTGGGACGCTTTAGTTACTCAGAAATTAATTGATAAGAAAATAGCTGATTTTGGTATTAACGTTTCCGATGATGAAGTTAGAACTGCTATTATGGGTCCGAATCCACCTGCATTCTTAAAACAACAATTTACTGATTCTCTCGGTAATTTTAATCGTCAAGCTTATGAACAGGCAATTACAGACCCTCGTAATAAAGAGATTATCTTAAGTGTCGAAGAGCAGATTAAACAACAATTGATTCAACAGAAGTTACAAACTTTCTTGTTCGCTTCCGTTAATATTAGCGAAACTGATGTAAAAGATAGATTTATGGAGCAGGGAATTAAGATGAAAGCTCAATATGCTTTTATCGATGCTAATACAATTCCTGATAGCGATGTAAAAATAACTGATTCTGAGAAGAAAGCATATTATGATGAGCATAAAGAAGAATACAAAATTCTTGCTCAAAGAAAATTAAAATATGTTATGTTCCGCAGAGTTGCTTCAAAAGAAGATACTACCGCAGTTAGATCTAATCTTGAAGGTCTTCTTGCAAAAATTAAGACCGATACAGCCTCATTCAAGTCTTACGTAGATATCTATTCAGAGCAACCATATTCTAAAGACACGTTGAACTTCACCGCATTACCTGAAGAAGCAAAAGATTTATTACAGTCAGCTGCTCCAGGTTCTTATGTCGGTCCTGTCCCTTCATTTGATGGTTATACTATATATCATATGTTAGGCAAAGTTCCTTCTAAGACTGAAGTTGTTAAAGCATCTCACGTACTTGTGAAATCAACCGGCAACGATGCTGCAGATCTAGCTAAAGCAAATAGAATTTATGATGAAGCAGTTAAAGGCAAAAACTTTGCTCAATTAGCAAGAACAAGTTCTGATGATCCGGGCAGTGCAGCAAAAGGTGGTGAATTAGGATGGTTCGGCAAAAACCAAATGGTTAAAGAATTTGAAAATGCTGTTTACTCAGGAAGTATCGGCTCTATTACGAAACCGGTAAAAACAAGCTATGGTTACCATGTTATTAAAATCGAAGGTAAATCAAACCAAGATTTTGTCGTAGAAAAAATTAATAATAAAGTTACTATCTCCGGTTCTACATCGGATCAGTTAATAAATGATTCGAGAGATTTTGCTTATGTAGCAAAAGAAGATGGACTTGAAGCAAGAGGTAAATCACTTAAATATGCAGTAATCGAAACTCCTCCATTCAGTGAAGAAGCTCAAGCAATTGCAGGTATCGGTGTAAGCCGTGCAATGGTTGAATGGGCTTTCGATAATAGTGTTGGCGAAGTTAGTGATGTTTATAAAGTTCCTGCAGGTTATGTAGTTGCCACTGTTTCGGAGATTATTAATCCAGGTTACAAA
This sequence comes from Melioribacteraceae bacterium, assembly GCA_023230485.1. Taxonomy (GTDB): domain Bacteria; phylum Bacteroidota; class Ignavibacteria; order Ignavibacteriales; family Melioribacteraceae; genus BRH-c32. The sequence continues at coordinate 22,151 of JALNXG010000060.1, read as the reverse complement.
ACTATGGAAGAAGTTGCTCCTTTAATAAGTAGCAATCTTCTTCGCGAAAAGAAAATCACTAAAACATTAGATATGGCTAAACAAGCTAGGGCTAAGGTTGGCGATTTTGGCGATCTTTCATTAGTTAAAGAAGTTGTTCCTACTGCTAAAGTTGATACCACTCGAAGTGAATTTACTACAAATGGTTTAGTAGATGGTATGGGTAGAGAATTTGCTTTCAGTGAATATGCAATTAATGCTGAACTAAATAAAGTATCTCCTCCTATAAAAGGAAGCAGAGGTGCTTTATTAGTTAAAGTTACTTATAGAACTAAATTTGACGATGCAATATACGCACTCCAAAAAGATGGTATCCGCAGAGAATTGATTAATCAAAAACGTAATCGCTATTTTACTCAATGGGTACAAGACCTTAAAAAAGAAGTTAAGATTGTTGATAATAGACATCTATTCTTTTAATACTAGTAATTAGATTTATAGAGAAGGGATCGCAAATTGCGATCCCTTTTTGTTTTAAATTCTCCCGCTTACAACACAGAACTTCCACTCACCCCATTCTTACTTTAAAAACTGAATAATTACACGATAATTTGTCATAAGTAAAGATGCATTAAATTTAATATGGAGTTAGTTATGAGTTGGTTTAAAGATTTAAAAATTGGACTAAAATTGCAAATTGGGTTTATGGTCGTCGCATTTATTGCCGGTGTAATTGGTTATATCGGTTATGATGCGTCGAATAAAGCGATAGAAGCACAGGAAGTAATGTATCAGCAAGCATTATTGCCAGTAACGGATATATTGACTTGTGAAATTGCCTTACTCGCTATTAGAGGCGATGTAAGGAATATATTAATGGCGGATTCCTATTCGTTCGCAAAAAAATACTATGATTCGATTGAAATGGAAACGGAAAATATGAATAAGCATCTGGCTAATTTCCAAAAAAGCAATTTATCAGATATCGAAAAAGAAAAGCTTGATATATTTATTGATGCATGGGCAGGATATATAAAAGGAGTTGAGCAGACAGTATATTATGGAAGATCAATGAACATTGAAGCCGCAACTGCTATTGCTAACGGAGAAACAAGAAAGAATCTGAATGCTTCCAGAAAAAGTCTTAAAGAATTAACAGATATTAATCTTAAAGAAGCTACTTTATTCCACGAAGATATCTTAGCAAGTTATAAAAGCTCGCAGATATTTTTACTTATAATAATGATAGCAGGAATAATGTTAGCCGCAGGATTAGGAATTATTATATCGAATTTGATTAGCAAACCAGTTAATCAAGCGTCAAATATGATGATTGAATTAAGTAAGGGACATCTTTCTGCCAGAGTTGAAACCGTCTCAAAAGATGAAATTGGTCTAATGATTGCTAAGCAAAATGAATTTGCAGATCGACTTCAAGAGATTACCAATACTTTAGGAAAAGTTGCCGATGGTAATTTAAATGTAAAAGTTACTCAAGTTGATAAAGAGGATGAGCTTGCTCCGGGAATTAATTCATTAGTGGAAATTCTAAAGGGGCTAAAATTAGAAACAGAACTATTAGTTGATGCTGCCGTTAATGGTCGTCTGGAAGTTAGAGGTTCAGCAGATACATTTACAGGTGGTTACAAAGAAATTATAGAAGGAATAAATAAAACTTTAGATGAAGTAATTCACCCTATAAAAGAGGGTTCGAAAGCACTTGAAGTAATGTCAACTGGTAATCTTGGTGTCAGAGTTTCTGGAGAATACAAAGGTGATCATAGAATAATCGTGGATAGTATTAATCGTCTTGGAGAATCTCTTTCGCAACTGATAAGAAAAGTAACAGATGCAGTTGAGGCTACAGCAAGTGCAAGCAGTGAGATATCCTCAAGTACAGAACAGATGGCTGCAGGCGCACAAGAGCAAAGCTCACAAACTTCCGAAGTGGCAAGTGCAGTTAATCAAATGACAACAACGATTATTCAAACAACAAGAAATGCAACAACCGCATCTTCAAGTGCTAAATCGGCAAGCGATCAAGCTAAGGATGGAGTAGAAAATATTTCGGCTACAAAAAAAGGAATGGAAAATATAATAGATTCTGCTCAAAAAACTGGTATTATTATTGGTTCATTAGCGCAAAAGACGGACCAAATCGGAGAAATTGCTCAAGTGATTGATGATATTGCAGACCAAACAAATTTGCTTGCACTTAATGCCGCAATTGAAGCTGCTAGAGCAGGGGAACAGGGACGCGGTTTTGCTGTTGTTGCCGATGAAGTTAGAAAACTTGCTGAAAGAACTACAAGTGCTACAAAAGAGATTGCTGAAACTATTAAATCAATCCAAAAGGAAGCTAAAGATGCTGATGGTTCTATGCGCGAAGCTGAATCTTCTGTCAATGAGGGAATTATCCTAACTCAAAAAGTAGAACACTCTCTCAAATTGATTAATGAAAGTATTCAGAATGTTACAATGGAAATTAATCAAGTAGCTGCTGCTAGTGAAGAGCAATCATCTGCCGCTGAAGAAATTGCTAAAAATATCGATTCAATCTCAAGTGTAACTCAAGAATCAGCTGCTGGTATTCAACAAGTTGCCCGTACAGCCGAAGATCTTAATCAATTGACTACTAATCTTCATAATCTAATTTCTCAATTTACAATTGAGAAAAATGATAATGTCAAAAGCAGTTATTCGATAAGGAAAAATGGGAAATTAATTACTTCATAAACAGTACTAAATTTTTACACTTTTTTAGTCTTTTTCTCTTTGTATATTTGCCATATGAGAAAAAACGTAAGCATAATACTAATTGCATTATTTTTAATCCCGGCTGGAATTGGATTTGCTCAATCCGAGCCGGGGAGTTTTAATCTCTCCTTCAGTTATTCCTATATTACTAGCTCTAAAATATTCCTTCGTCCTAATAGCACAGATCCATTTGAAAGAGGCAGTCATGAAAATATTGATGGTATTTATGGATATGGTGGCGAGGTACGTTATTTCATTGGTGAAGGCATTATTGTTGGATTATCTCTAGAAAGTATAAATCGTACTGAAAATAACTTCGCAATGAATTTGGGTGGATATAAAATAAAGATGACTGATGGTTATCAGATCTATCCGGTTGAACTTTCGGTTTATTATTATCTTCCGTTTTCCACAACTGATTTTAAGTTTTTTATGGGTGGTGGAGTTGGTGCATATTTCGGAAATTATGTCCGAGATTTTCATAACGTTTCAATCGATAGTAAACTCGAAAAATTTGCTTTCGGTATTCATGTGGCAGTCGGAATGGATTACCAGATAACTGAGAATCTTGGTATAAGGGGACAGATGCGTTTTAGAGACCCTGAACTAAAATTTAATAATACATATAAAGAAAGCGTTGTTATTCTTCCCGACAGAACGCTCCTTCTTCCTGTTCGTAATTTTGATACCGCAGTAAATGTTGATGGCATTATTTTTATGATTGGTGCAACCTATACCATAAATTAAATACTTTCCCTCTTTTCCATTCCCTTTTATTTTATTATATAGATAAGATAATATTTGATTTATTGGGAAGATGGAAGGAATAAGAATTTATTTTACAGGATTTATGACTAGTGGCAAAAGTACGATAGGACCGATAACAGCGAATGTTATGGGCTTGAATTTTTACGACCTAGATAAAGAAATTCAAAAGAAAGAATCGCTTACGGTAACAAAAATATTTGAGACTAAGGGGGAAGAGTATTTTAGGACTTTAGAAAGCAAACTTCTAAAAGAATTATCTGAAGAAAAAATGGTTGTAATTTCCCTTGGCGGTGGTACTATTATTAGTAACAATAATCTAGAACTAATTAGAAATAAAGGTCTGCTTATTTATATAAAAGTCTCACCTGAAACTTTATATGAAAGATTGAAACATAAGACAGATAGACCTATTTTTAAGGAGATGGTTTTAAATTCAGTTGATAAAGATGATTTTACCGAAAAGATAAAATCAATGCTTATAGAAAGAGAAAAGTATTATTCGCAAGCAGATATAATTATCGAAACTGAAAAAAATAAATTCGGTAACAATATCGATTTACTCGTTAAAAAAATTAAGAAGAAATTATATGAAAGAAATATTAGTTAATTCGGAAAGCAATAGTTACAAAGTAATAATTGATTCACTTGAATCAGTTGAATTTGTTGCATTTGGTGATGCCTTTTTTATTATAGATAAAAACGTTTATAAACTTCATAATAAAAAGGTGGATCGATTCATTAAAAAATTCAAAGGGAAAAAAGTTAAATATCTTTTTGAAGCCACTGAAAAGAATAAGTCATTCAATGCAATAAATAAAATGCTAACTGAATTATTAAAAAATTCTTTTGGCAGAGATGCTCTTGTAGTTGCAATTGGCGGAGGTATAACTGGTGATACTGCAGGATTCGCCGCCTCAATATATAATCGTGGAATAGCTTATGTCAATATTCCCACAACATTACTCTCCGCTTCAGATAGCGCAATTGGCGGGAAAACCGGTGTTAATTTTAATGGACTAAAAAATCATATCGGTTCTTTTTATAATCCCAAATCGGTTGTTATTGATACGGAATTTTTCTCTACACTTCCTGCCGATGAAGTAATCTGCGGTCTCGGTGAAATATCAAAATACTCATACCTTACTGAAAATGATTTCAATGATTACTTAATTGAAAATTTTCATTCAATTGTCGAACTCGATGAAGAAAAAATAGTCTCTATACTTGAAAAGTGTATTACTATGAAAGCTTCTGTAGTTGAGAATGATGAGAAAGAAGGTGGAATAAGAAAGATACTTAATCTCGGACATACATTCGGTCATGCAGTTGAGTCTTCTCTAAGTTATAAATTAAAACATGGACAGGCGGTTGTAATTGGAATGGCAGCCGCATTCTTTCTTTCACATTCTCTAGGTTATATTCCCGAGAAAAAATTGAATGCTTTCCTTACATTGATTACTCGCTTCCGTCCTTATGTTAAGCCTATAAAAGTAGATTATGATAAAGTTATTAGCTATATGTCGAAGGATAAGAAGAATAGAAATTCGAAAATAAAATTTGTTCTCCCAATGGATTTTGGTATGACAATGATTGATATGGAAGCATCCGTTAAGGATGTAAAGGATGCACTTTCTAAAGCTATTTCTCTATTTTAAGATTGAATACTATTTTGAAAAATATATTTTCCGCAATTTTACTTTTTCTAATTTCACTTAGCATAATTAATGCTCAAGTGAAAAGAGAGACACGTGCCATTTGGCTTACCACAAATTACAGACTTGATTGGCCTCCCAACACCAATGATATCCAAAAACAAAAACAATCATTAATTAATATTCTTGAAGATATCAAAGAAAAGAATCTTAATACCGTTTATTTCCAGATAAGAAGCAATGGTACGATGTTATGCGAGTCATCCTTTGATCCTACATCTCCTTATATAACAGGTAAAGTGGGGGAGAAGATTCCTTATGATCCGCTCAAATTTGCAATAGAAGAATCTCATAAAAGAGGTTTAGAAATTCATGCATGGATAAATGTAAGTAATGTTTATTCAGGCGGAGAACCTGATATTCTTAATAGTATTGATCATATCTCTAATAGAAAGCCAGAATGGATTATAAAATCTACGAGTGAAGGAAAGCCGATCTATTGGCTCGATATGGGCATACCTGAAGTTAGAACTTATCTCTCTGATATGATTGCCGAGGTAAATGATAAATATGATATTGATGGAATTCATTTGGATTATATGCGTTATCCCGGAAAAAGTTTTGCAGATGATAATTCTTATAGGTTATATGCAAATGGAAAAGATAAAGATAGTTGGCGAAGAGAAAATATTAATGAGCTTTTGCGATTAGTAAATGAAAAAACTAAGAGCGTAAAAGCATATATAAAAATCGGTGTTGCCCCGATTGGTATTTATAAAAACCAAAAAAATGCTTCGGGACTTCAAGGCTATTCAGAAGTTTATCAAGATTCTCGTGAGTGGTTAAAAAGAGGTCTAGTAGATTATCTCGTACCGCAAATTTATTGGGGAATTAATGAAACTCCACGTTTCGATCTACTTGCTAAAGATTGGGCTTCCAATTCGGAAGGTCGGAGCATTGTAATAGGCATTGCCGCATATAAGAATAAAGTCTATTCGACAATGGAAGACTTGATTAATTATTCACGCAGCGTTAATGCAGATGGTTTTTGTTTTTTTAGATATGAACATATAAAAAATTACAATTTCAAATCGTTTGCATATAAAACTCTTCCGGCTACTATGTCATGGTTGAATGGCTATTCTCCTAATTCTCCTTATGCCCTAAAGGCAAAATTCATTGATACGAAAAGAAATATTGTGTCATTAGATTGGAAGATCGAGAAAAATTTTGGAAGAGGGGATAGCATTAAATACTATTCACTTTATAGTCTTCCGACTTATAATTCAAAATTATCACCTGAAGATATTTTTGAAATTATCTCTCCCGAAAATCAATCAATAAAACTTGGCTTTTCAAAACCACGTAAAGTCAATTATTATTTTACTTTGAAATCCTTAAGCCGCCTTTGGAATGAAAGTATTGAGACTTCCAATGTCGAGACAATAAAATTCAATGAACTTAGTCTTTTGGCTAATATCAATGACGTTTATGAAAGTCCTATTTTACAAAAAGAAAAGGATGGTGAGGTAAAACTTTTATTTTATTCTAAGTATGATGATGCGATGCTTCTTGATAATGGGAGTAAGAAAATTAAAAAGAAAATTACTAAAGGGAAGAATTTCTTGTCGATCGATTCAGAATTTATTTCTAGTGAGAAACTAAATATGCAATTAGAAAAAAGCGGGAAAAAATATTCTCTTTCGTTTTAATTAATTTTTTTCTGCTTTAATCAAGGAGATATTTCTCATACCACTTTTTTCTTTCAATATCGGCTTCTTTTCTATGCCCTTTTAGGTAATGATCGCCATTCTCATATAATATTAATCTAAAATTTATATTATTCTCAATTAGTTTATACGATATATCGATTGAGTCATGAGGCAGAACTGTATCATCTGCGGTACCATGAAGCAAAAGTAGATTTATATTCTTAGAGATCTTATCCGGAAAATTTATGATCGATCTTTCTTTACATTTATTTTTATAATCTTCCGTTGATGGCGAACCCATTGAAAGCTCATATAGATGTCTCATAAACGTGCTCTCTTCGGAATTACATCTTAGGTTAGCAATACCACCTGTTATAACGGCAGCTTTAAAGATATCTGTTTTTGTGAGAGCTAAATAAGTCATCATACCACCCCTGCTCCAACCTTCGATGCCCCATTTAGTTTCATCAATATAATCAATCTCATCTGATAAGTCGGTTAAATTGAGAATATCATTTAAATCATCACCACCGAAATCATCTTTACCTTCGCCTCCGGCATTGCCTCTATATTGCGAAGCGAGAACCACGTAACCCCAACTTGCAATCAATCCGAAAATTCCACGTGCATTGAAATTATCAATTACACCGGCCTCTCCAACTCCACCGCGACACCAGATTATACAAGGCAGTTTTTTATTTATCTCTTTTGGATATGAAAGATAGCCATTTACTTTCATCCCATCAGACAGATATGTGAGCTCTTCGGTTTCCGTATTGATAATGTTTTCACCCCAACCGCTTTTTACAAATTTCTCTTGAGCCGGCGTGAGTTCAATTTTTTTTCTTAAAACTATTTTATTCATGAAAATGCCATAGAAAAGAATTATTTTAATATGATTAATAATTTAAAAAATAAAATAGAATTTAAGAATATGATCAAAAAAATAAAATCATTTTCACCCCAAAGAAAAAAAAGATTATTTCAGTTCGGAATTGGTGTTTTATTATTCATATCAATCATTTATCTCGTATTGGCTAATTTAATATTAGCACCAACGCCGGTAAATGAAGAGAAAACGGAATCTAAGGAAAAAATGGTCGCATATAATTTTGAAAAACAGGGCGAGCTTTCGTTCTACACGAAAGAGAATAAAATCCTTAAACTGATCGAAATACAAATTGCAGATGATGATAGCGAAAGAGCAACCGGATTAATGTTTAGGGATAAGATGGAAGAAAATCAAGGAATGCTTTTTATCTTTCCAATTCAAACATATCAATCTTTTTGGATGAAAAACACTATTATTCCATTAGATATAATGTTCGTTACTTCCGATTTTGAAATAATCAAAATTCATAAAAATACAACCCCCTATTCGGAAGAATCATATCCATCCCTTAAACCGGCAATGTATGTAGTTGAAACTATTGCAGGTTTTTCTGATAAATATAATATCAATGAAGGGGACAAGATAGCATACCGCCGATTTTAATTATTGAATAAAATAATTTAAAAAAAAGCAGTAAGGATTTCCTTACTGCTTTTTTTACATTATTGATAATGTAAACTAGTTCCCCTGCATCTTAGCAATTAGATTAAGAGCACCGCCTGCTTTGAACCATTCAATCTGTCCTGCATTAAATGAATGATTAAGCATGATAGTCTCAGTAGTGCCATTCTCATGTCTAACGATCATTTCAACTTGCTTATCAGGAGCTAAATTCTTTAACCCCACTAAACTTATTTTATCATCTTCCTGAATCCTATCATAATCTTTTGTATTATCGAATGTAAGTGGAAGCAAACCTTGTTTTTTAAGATTGGTTTCGTGAATACGAGCAAAGCTTTTTGTAATGATTGCTTTACCACCTAAGAAACGGGGCTCCATTGCTGCATGTTCACGGCTTGATCCTTCACCATAATTTTCATCACCGATTACTACCCAGCCATGTCCATGTCGTTTATAATCTCTTGCCACTTCATGTACTTCTTTGTATTCACCGGTGTACTGATTTTTCACTTCTCCTGCATTCTCTGTGAATGCATTTATAGCTCCGATAAACATATTATTCGAAATGTTATCAAGATGTCCACGGAACTTTAACCATGGTCCGGCAGGGGAAATATGATCCGTAGTACATTTTCCTTTTGCTTTTAATAATAGAGGCATATTTAAAAAATCATTCCCATCCCATGGAGTAAATCTTTCAAGAAATTGAAGGCGCTTACTATCAGGATTAATAATTACTTCTGTTTTAAAACCATCAGGTGATGGTGGAATATATCCAACTTCACCTTTATCAAAATCAATAAATGGCAATTCATCTCCATGAGGTGGATCAAGTTTTATCTTTGCTCCACTTTTGTTTTCTATCGTATCAGTTTCCGGATTAAATGAAAGCTTGCCTGAAATAGCCATTGCTGTTACAAGTTCAGGACTTGCAACGAATGCGTAGGTTTCAGGATTTCCATCATTTCGTTTTGCAAAATTTCTATTGAATGAAGTTACGATAGTATTTTTTTCGCCAATCTTAGTATCCATTCTTTTCCACATTCCGATACACGGTCCGCACGCATTCGCTAGAACTAAACCGCCAAATTCTGTAAGTGTAGCAAGCTGCCCGTCTCGTTCAATTGTAGCTCTTACTTGTTCTGAACCGGGAGTAATTGTAAACTGTGTTTTTGCTTTTAAGCCCTTATTAAGTGCTTGACGTGCAATACTTGCAGCCCTATCAATATCTTCGTAGCTAGAATTAGTACAGCTTCCGATTAATGCGACGCTAATATTATCAGGGTAACCATTCTCTTCTACTGCTTCCTTCATTTTTGAAACAGGCCATGCGAGATCGGGAGTGAATGGTCCGTTAATATGTGGTTCTAATTCGCTTAAATTAATTTCAATCAGTTGATCGAAATATTCTGCGGGTGATTCATATACTTCTTCATCTGCTTTTAATTCATCTGCTAATTTTTCTGCCATATCGGCTAAATCTGCTCTATCTGTTTTTCTTAAGTATGCGGACATTTTTTCATCGAAAGGGAATACCGAAGTAGTAGCCCCGATTTCAGCACCCATATTACAGATAGTTCCTTTTCCTGTACATGAAATTGAATTAGCGCCTTCACCAAAATATTCTACAATAGCACCCGTACCCCCTTTTACAGTAAGAATACCGGCAACTTTCAATATTACATCTTTAGATGAAGTCCAGCCGGAAAGTTTTCCTGTTAGTTTTATTCCGATAAGTTTAGGAAATTTTAATTCCCACGGCATACCTGCCATAACGTCCACTGCATCAGCACCACCGACACCGATTGCCACCATACCAAGCCCACCGGCATTAGGTGTATGTGAATCTGTACCAATCATCATTCCGCCAGGGAAAGCATAATTCTCTAATACTACCTGATGAATAATACCTGCACCCGGTTTCCAAAATCCAACACCATATTTTTTTGAGATGCTTTCAATAAAATCAAAAACTTCTTTACTTTCATTATAAGCTCTATCTAAATCTTCTTTTGCACCAACCTGAGCTTGAATTAAGTGATCACAATGTGCTGTGGATGGTACTGCAGTAGTTTTTCTACCAGAGTGCATAAATTGCAATAATGCCATTTGAGCTGTTGCATCTTGCATGGCAACTCGATCGGGCGCAAATTCAGTAAAATCTTTTCCACCTTCAAATTTTTTAGTTACCGGTTCCCATAGATGAGTATATAAAATCTTTTCTGTATAAGTCATCGGACGTCCGAGTAATTTCCGCGCTGCTTCCACTTTATCTATAAATTCAGAATATTTTTTTTCTATCATATCTAAATTTGCTGTCATTACATTTCCCCTTTTATTTATATAATTCTAATTCTACTAGTTCGCATATAATATGTTCCACCGTAATGTGTCCTTCTTGAATGCGTTGTGTATTATCTGAAGGAATTACAATAGCGCAATCAACTATATTTTTTATTTTCCCACCATTGCCGCCAAGAAGAGCAATATTTTTCATCCCTTTTTCTTTTGCTTTTTCAATTGCTTTAATAACATTCTTAGAATTTCCGCTCGTAGAGATCGAAAGAAGAATATCTCCTTTATTACCAAGTCCTTCCACGTTTCGTGCAAAAATATTCTCATAACCGATATCATTTCCGCCTGCAGTTAGATTAGATGAATCGGTTGTAATTGCAATCGCCGGTAATGCAGGGCGATTGATCTCGTGATTTAATCGAATCATAAATTCAGTTGCAATGTGTTGGCAGTCTGCAGCACTTCCGCCATTCCCGCATAATAATAGTTTGCCACCATTCCTAAACATATTCACAATTAAGTCGATTGCTTCTATAGTCGTTGCTTCACATGAATCGAGAATTTTAAGTTTTACCTCGGAACTCTCAATTAAAGATTGTTTAAAAAAATCAGGTTTATTCAAGACAATTACTCCATTTCGATATATAATTCAAAAATAATAAAGTTTAGTTCAATTAACGAGATAGAAATAGACTTTTTTATGGTTAATGAATGTATTTTTCATTTTAAATCACTATTTTGAAGACACACAAATCCTATATTATACTATGAAGAATGATACTGTATTAAAGACTGTTAATCTTGTTGATGAGAATAAAAAAGCTTCAATATCTATATTAATTATTGTGATAATTTTTGCTCTAATTTTTACTGCAATCGAGCTTTTATTTCAATCGTCATTATTTGATTTAAGTAATTCACAATCTCATAATATAAAATTATTCTTATATAGCTTATCAACTTTAACCCTCCTTTTTATTCTACTTAGAAAATTTAGTAAGTTCCGTGATCTCTTAGTCTCGGATTATAAACAAAAGGAAGAGTTACGTCAAGAATCTCTTAAAAAAGAAGAAGCAATTGTAAGGGAGAGAATTCTATTAAGAACTTTAATCGATAATATACCTGATGCTATTTATGCAAAGGATTTAGAATGCCGCAAGACACTTGCAAATAAAACAGATCTTGAAAATATGAAATGTAATTCGGAAGAGGAAGCACTTGGCAAAACTGATTATGATTATTTTGCTAAGGAGGTGGCAGATGCTTTTTATAAAGACGATCAAGAAATTATTACCACAGGTAAATCAGTACTCAGTAGAGAAGAATATTTCTTTGATAGCAATGGAAAGAAAAATTGGCTTCTTACTTCAAAAGCTCCTTTAAGAGATCCTGAAGGAAAGATTATAGGACTTATTGGCATTGGACATAATATTACCCATAGAAAAAAATCGGAATTAATTAGAGAAGTACTTTATGATATTTCTGAATCTGCTCTAAGCTCGAAGGATATAGATTCCTTATATAAAAAAATACATGAAGAAATAAGTAAATTAATGAGCGGTAAGAATTTCTATATCGCTATTTATGATGAAATAAAAGATGAAATATCATTCCCTTATATGGTAGATGAATATGATGATCCATATGATCCCAAAAAACCGGGGAAAGGATTAACTGAATATGTATTAAGAAGTGGTGAAGCCAAACTTATTGATATTGAACTTGATATGAAGCTTAGAGAATTAGGGGAAGTGGAATTAATCGGTACTCCCACGGAAATCTGGCTTGGCGTACCTTTAAAACTATATGGTAAAACTTTTGGAGCAATTGTTGTCCAAGATTATCACGACCCTAATGCTTTCAAAGAAGAAGAACTTCAATTATTGAGCTTTGTTGCTGATCAAATTTCTCAAACCATCGAACGAAAAAAATATATCGATGCAATTAATAAATATGCTCAGGAATTAGCGGAAACAAATTTAACTAAGGATAGATTCTTTTCAATTATAGCGCATGATCTAAAAAGCCCATTCCAAGGACTTCTTGGATATTCACAAATTTTAGTTGATGAATTCCCAACTTTGAATGAAGATGAAAAAAAAGAATTTATCCTATCAATAGATGAATTAATTCATAGTGCATATAAATTACTCGAAAATCTTCTTGAATGGTCGCGTCTCCAAACTGGTAAAATGCCCTTTAAACCTGAACTTATCCCTGTTAAACACGAGATGAACGGTACACTGAATTTACTGGCTCAAACAGCTTCTAATAAAGGAATTAATTTAGAATATAATATTGATAATTCAATAATAGTATTTGCTGATAAAAATATGTTTGCTGCAATTATTAGAAACCTTATTTCTAATGCTATTAAATTTACCAATATCGGAGGCAAAATTATTGTTGATGCAGTTAAGAAAGAAAATCACATCGAATTTTCTGTAACTGATTCAGGTGTCGGTATGCCGAAGGAAAGAATTGCTGATCTATTTAAGATTGATAAAAGTATCAGTTCTAAAGGTACGGCTAATGAAGAAGGTACAGGTTTAGGACTTCTTCTTTGTAAGGAAATGGTTGATAAGCATAGTGGTAAAATATGGATTGAATCCGAATTAAATAAAGGATCAAAATTTTCATTTACTCTCCCTTTATTAAAACCATAAATAGAACAGAAAGAAAACAAATTAACAATTGATTCTGTTACCGTAATTACGGTATTTTAGTGAAATTTAAAATTCGGAACTCATGAAAAAAAATTTAATCTTATGGCTTATCGCTTTCATAATAACTGTCTCTTCTGCAATTTATCAACGTCTTACAGGTCCAACTTACCCAATTTCGGGTGAAGCAAAAATATCTAATTCAGAAATTCAATTTAAGTTAGACCGAAGCCACGGCGGTGAAGGCGATCATATCATTACTATTGACGTTTCTGATAAGGATATTAAAGGAAACCTAGTCTGGAAAAGATTTAAGTCCCACGATCAATGGGAAAATCAAGAAATGGTTTATAAAGAGGGAAAGCTTCTTGGCATACTACCACATCAACCACCCGCAGGTAAAATTATCTATCACATAGAATTATCGAAAAACAATATGGCTATTCATATTCCAAATGATGAGCAAAATATTATCCGGTTTAAAGGTGATGTACCGATTTGGATTCTCATACCGCACGTTATCGTTATGTTTGGAGCAATGCTTGTTTCTACTCGTGCAGGATTAGAAATTCTTAACCAACAAAACTCTCTAGATAAATTAGTTGCTTGGACTTTAGCGCTTGCAATATTAGGTGGATTAATTTTCGGTCCTATTGTGCAGTATTTTGCATTCGGTGCTTTATGGACAGGCGTTCCCTTTGGCTGGGATTTAACCGATAACAAAACTCTAATAGCAGTTATCGTTTGGGTAATCGCTTGGTTCAAAATGAAAAATTCTGATAATCCATATCTGGTGGCTTTAATTGCCTCAGTAGTAATGTTAATTGTATTCTTAATTCCACATAGCGTTTTAGGTTCTGAAATAGATCATACAAAGATCAATAACTAAATAAAATCACTCTGAAAAATTGAGGAGATGTAAATGAGTAATCATGAAAAACCAACAAATGGCGGATTGCCGGAGAATGCTTATACGGAACTAAAGCCGGGTGAAGAATATAAACCGATAATGTCTCCTTCGCATGTATATCCCGAAGTAAATTTTAGATCTGTATTTACCGGCTTAATCATGGCAATGCTTTTTTCAGCTGCGGCTGCTTATCTTGGTCTAAAGATTGGACAGGTTTTTGAAGCCGCTATTCCTATTGCAATTATTGCCGTTGGATTAGGTGCTCTTACAAAAAGAAAAAATGCGCTCGGTGAAAATGTAATTATTCAATCCATCGGTGCTACTTCGGGGACTATTGTTGCCGGAGCTATTTTTACTATCCCGGCTCTTTATATTCTCGGTTTGGAAGTGGCTTTCTTACAAGTTTTTATGGCATCTCTTCTTGGTGGCTTCCTCGGAATCTTATTTTTAATTCCATTTAGAAAATATTTTGTCTCTGAAATGCACGGACAGTTTCCATTCCCTGAAGCAACTGCAACAACAGAAGTTTTAGTTGCAGGAGAAAAAGGGGGTAATCAAGCGTTCGTACTTGTTATCAGTGGTTTAATTGGTGGTTTTTATGATTTCTTCGTTGCAGCATTTGGATGGTGGAGTGAAGTTTTTACAACTAAAGTTTTTGCCGCTGGTCAATATCTTGCCGATCAGACAAAATTAGTTTTTAGATTAAATATTAGTTCCGCAGTATTAGGACTTGGTTTCATTGTGGGACTAAAATATTCTGCAATAATTGCAGCGGGTTCATTTCTTTCATGGTTCGTACTTATTCCTGCTGTCGCTTATGTAGGGCAGGGTCTTACAATCAATCTCGGTACTGCTACTCTATTAATTAGAGATATGACTCCCGAACAAATTTTCTCAAATTATGTTCGTCATATCGGTATCGGCGGAATTGCAATGGCTGGATTTATCGGTATAATACGCTCATCGGGAATTATTAAAAAATCATTCACACTTGCAGTTAAAGAAATATTCGGTAAAAAAACTACCGAAAGTGCGATCAGAACTCAGAGAGATATTTCGATGAAAATAATTGCTATCGGGATTATTATATCAATCATTGCTATTTTTCTCTTTTTCTTGTTTGGAGTTGTTACAAATATTTATCATGCACTTATCGGTTTACTTATAGTATTTATTATTTCATTCCTTTTTACAACCGTTGCCGCAACTGCTATTGCAATTGTTGGAACGAACCCTGTTTCGGGAATGACATTAATGACGCTGATTCTTTCATCAGTTGTTTTAGTATCTGTCGGATTAACCGGTGCACCTGGAATGGTTTCAGCACTTATTATCGGTGGTGTCGTTTGTACTGCACTTTCTCAGGCAGGCGGTTTTATTACCGATCTAAAAATCGGTTATTGGCTTGGTTCTACTCCTATGAAACAAGAGAGTTGGAAATTTGTCGGTACAGCCGTTTCTTCGGCTACTGTTGCTTGGATTATTATGATACTTAATGATACCTATGGATTTACAGGCGATGGTGCTTTAGTTGCCCCACAGGCAAATGCTATGGCTGCTGTAATTCAACCATTGATGTCGAATCAACCTGCACCATGGCTTCTTTATATTGGCGGTGCTTGCTTAGCATTAATTCTTACTATGATTAAAGTACCGGCTCTCGCATTCGCTCTAGGTATGTATCTTCCAATGGAATTAAATACTCCACTACTCGCAGGCGGATTGATAGCTCATTTCGTTACAACTCGCAGTAAAGATGAAAAACTTAATAGTGCACGTAGAGAAAGAGGGACATTGATCGCATCCGGATTTATTGCAGGCGGTGCTCTTATGGGAGTAATCAGTGCAGTGCTTCGGTATGCAGGCTTTAATTGGGTAAATGCCGCTTGGCAGGAATCGCACTCGGCTGAAATACTTGCCCTTGTTATGTTTGCATTACTTTCTGTTTATATGATTTGGGATTCTCTAAGAGGTAAAAAAGAGGAGTTATCATAAGTGTTGGATATTAATAAGGTGCGGGAATTTTTCCCGCATCTTAAAACTGATCAAATTTATTTTAATCATGCATCACTTGGTGTATTATCGCAAAGCGTTCTCGGCAGAATTGATGATTATCTCTTAGAGAGAAGCATTACTAACATAATGAATTATCAAACGTATCTTACTTATTATGAAAACTCGAAGAATAAACTTGGTACTTTAATTGGAGTAGCTCCTGGAAGAATTGCTTATTGTGATAACGTATCTAATGCGCTTAATATTCCGGCACAAGGAATTGAGTGGAAATCGGGCGATAGAATAATTCTAAATGACATCGAATTTCCCTCTAATATTTACCCCTTTCTTAATCTCCGTTCTCAAGGTGTGGAAATTGATATTGTAAAATCGATTGAAGGTAAAATATTAATTGAGGATATTGAGAAGGCAATTACCCCACGAACAAAAATGCTTTCTATCAGCTTAGTTCAATTTCTTTCAGGTTTTAGAAGTGATATAAAAACTATATCAAAAATCTGTAAAAACAAAGGGATTATATTCGTTGTTGATGGCATTCAAGCGGCAGGTGCAGTTTCTATTGATTTGAGTGAAATTGATATCGATTTTTTTGCAGGTGGCACACAGAAATGGCTTTTGGGAATGCAGGGCTTATCTTATTTTTACATTTCAGAAACATTTCAAGAACGAGTAAAACAAAAATCTATCGGCTGGCTATCTGTGGATGATTCTTGGAATCTTCTTAATTACGATCTCACATTAAAAAATAGTGCCGAGCGATTTCAGAACGGCACTCTCAATGCTCTCGGTGTATCTGTTCTCGATAGAACTCTCGATCTATTTTTAGATTTTGGAAAAGAGGAAGTAGAAAAATCTATTCTTAACAATACAAAATATTTTATCTCGCAATTAAATGAGATTGGTATTACTCCTCTATTAAATAATCTGCCTGATGAAAATTTAGCGGGTATCGTTACCTTTAAACATCCGCAGGCAGAAAAATTGTTTGCAGATTTAGAATCAGCAAAAATATTTGCTACAATGCGCGGAGGAATGATCCGCTTCTCACCCCATTTTTATAATACTCATAATGAAATTGATCGAGTGAAAGACTTCCTAAAAGAGTGGAGATAATCCCACTCTTTTTAATAATGTTGTATATTATTATCAGAATGACTATTATTGATAAAAATATTAAACATTATGAGAAGAAAATCAGTTTTACTTATGCCCTCGGCAAGGAAAGTATTAATAGCGTTAGGCGAAAATATTAAACTTGCACGCTTGAGAAGAAAAATGAGCACACAAATCGTTGCCGAAAGAGCCGATATTAGTCGTCCCACTTTATGGAAAATCGAAAAAGGCGATTCTGGTGTTGCTATGGGGAATTATGTTCAGGTATTATTCATACTTGGTTTAGAAAAGGATCTATTGGAAGTAGCAAAGGATAATATCTTTGGAAAGAAACTTCAGGATTTGCAGCTCCTTACAAAAAAACGAGCCCCCAAGAAAACCACCTCTATCGAAAAGGATAAGAAAAATGACTAAACATGAAACTAATAGAGAGATTCTTGTTTATGCCGATTGGCATACCTTAATAAATTCTACCCTTATGGGTTTCTTGCGAGTAGAGAAAATACGAAATAAAGAAATATTTTCTTTTGAATATTCTAAAAATTGGTTAGAGACTTCTCATTCGCTTTACATAGATCCCGATCTTCTTTTCTATGAAGGTATTCAGTATATAAAAGACAATAAAGATAATTTTGGAATGTTCCTTGATTCATCTCCTGATAGATGGGGGAGAGTTTTAATGAAACGTAGGGAGAGTATCGAAGCAAAAAAAGAAAATCGCCCTATCCGTAATTTAAATGAAATAGATTATCTACTTGGGGTTTTTGATCATAGTAGAATGGGAGCTATTCGATTTAAGGATAGTACTAATGGTGAATTCCTGAATTATGAAAATGATTTTTCAGTTCCACCTTTTGCAATGCTTAGGGATTTAGAATATGCCTCTCTGAAAATAGAGTCCGAAGATTCCGAAGATAGAAAGGATTATTCTAAGTGGATTAATTTATTGATTGCGCCCGGCTCATCATTAGGCGGAGCAAGACCTAAGGCAAATATAAATGATTTAGAAAATTCAATGTGGATAGCTAAATTCCCAAGCGTTAATGATGAATCGAACATGGGTGCATGGGAAGCCATCGCGAATGAATTAGCAAATAAATGTGGAATAAAAACAACTCAATTTAACACAAAGAAATTAACCGGTATTCATCATACTTTTTTATCAAAACGATTTGATAGGACTTCACAAAATAGAAGAATTCATTTTGCTTCAGCGATGACTTTATTAGGTTTGAAAGATGGGTCAGATTACACATCAGGGGTTAGTTATCTTGATATTGCTGAATTTATAATTAGATATGGTTCTAACATTGAG
Organism: Melioribacteraceae bacterium; assembly: GCA_023230485.1. Classification (GTDB taxonomy): domain Bacteria; phylum Bacteroidota; class Ignavibacteria; order Ignavibacteriales; family Melioribacteraceae; genus BRH-c32. The sequence continues at coordinate 3,458 of JALNXG010000060.1, read as the reverse complement.
AAAAATTTAGAAGAACTATGGCGAAGAATTGTTTTTAATATTTGTATATCAAACACCGATGATCATCTTCGTAATCACGGATTTCTGTTGACGGAATCCGGCTGGGAATTATCACCCGTTTATGATATTAATCCAAATGAAATAGGTTATGGACTTACTTTGAACATTTCAGAAAATGATAATTCATTAGACCTTAATTTAGCACTCGAAGTTATTGAACACTTTAGAATTGATGCTAAGAAAGGGAATAGAATTATTAAGCAAATAAAAACTGAGGTGGCAAATTGGAAAGAGTACGCTAAGAAGTACCATCTTCCTAAATTTGAAATGGAAATGAAAGAAAAAGCATTCAATAACTACGAATAAACTTTACCTGTGTTGTCCCAAAATTTTGGTATATCTTTTTGATTAATAATTGGATACATTTCTCTATAAATACTGAAACTTTCAGAGCGGGCGATATGGATAAAATTTACAAATTAGCTTTAATCTTTGTTTTAATACTATCTTTCTCTTCTGCAACATTATATGCCAAAGGGGGCGGAGATAAAAAAATCTCCTCAATCCGTGGAACAAATGGCGAGCCATCCTATACAAGATTTAATATCAATCGTATTTCCACGTGGTTCAAAAATGATGGTCAATCGGATCATTCCCCTACGGGAAATCATGGTCTTCTATATCCTAAAGGGAGTAATATAATTACTGTCTTTTTCTCCGGTTTACTTTGGGGAGGGAAAATTGATAATAAAATCTATGTCGGTGGTTCTGCATATCGACAAGGTGCAGTACCCGGTGGAATTGTCAATGGAAATCCGGTTGACCCAAATGACCCGAATGTTAGAATTTTCAGAGTAAGGCGCGATTACTTAGAGAGCCATTTGAGTTCGGAGATCGATGATGGGGAGGGTACAATTGAACAGATAAGAACTCAATATGAAAAAGATTGGAATGAATGGCCCGCCGCTCAAGGTGCTCCTTATGAAGATCTTGATGCAAATGGAGAATATAATCCACAAATTGATATCCCCGGTGTTCCGGGAGCCGATCAAACCTTATGGTTCGTTTGTAATGATTTGGATTCCACTAAAACTAAATACCTTTATGGCTCTTTACCAATGGGAATTGAAGAACAGGTTACTATTTGGGGATATAATTCGGAAAGTCCACTGGGCAATATGTTATTTAGAAAATATATTCTCATCAACAAAAATATTGAACAAAAACCGTTTACTGATATGTATGTTTCAATGTGGTCTGATCCCGATATCGGAAGTGGATTTCAAAATCTAACCGGATGTGATACGACATTAAATATGGGTTATGTATTCCATGCTGATAGGACTGATGAGTATTACTTTGATTCTCCTCCTGCAGTAGGGTTTCGTTTATTGCAGGGACCTGCAGTACCGGCATCCCCTAATGATACTGCAATCTTTAAAGGAAAAATGATTTTAGGCAAAAAGAATCTTAATATGAGTGCCTTTTATATACATCGTGCCGGAGATAATGTTTATCCAGATGGAGCTCAAGGGAATTATAAATCGGGAACTTTAGGAATGTATAATCTTTTCCAAGGGAAAAATTATGTTACCGGCGAACCATTTATAAATCAAATAACAAATAAACCTACTCCTTATGTTTTTTCGGGAGACCCTGTTGCCAAAACAGGCTGGTATGACGGAGTTTCTTCTAGTGCAAATGATGTAAGAATTGGAGTTACATCGGGAAGTTTTAATTTAGCTTATGGTGATACTCAAGAAGTGGTTTTTGCAGAAATTATTGCCGGGGCGACTGAGGGTGTCGATAGGTTGCAAGCCGTTACTCTTCTTAAAGAATATTCTCAAGTTGCTCAAGAACATTATGATAATTCATTTTATAACATTCCTCCTCCTATCCCATTATCACCAAAGGATAACGAAACTGATGTTGAAACAGACCCGATACTGAATTGGACTGTAATTGAAGGAGCTATAAGTTATTCCCTCCAAGTTGCTTCTGATATAGAATTTAAAAATTTGTTTGTTGAGGAAAGCGGCTTAACTAAAACAAATTATGAATTAATGGGATTGATAAATTCCACTACATATTATTGGCGGGTGAAAGTTCAAGATAATTTTGGGAGTTCCTATTTTTCAAAAGTGTTTTCGTTTACTACAAAAGCAGATCCTACTAAACCGACTCTTACGGTGTCTCCAATTTTGACTGAGATCGAATTCAAAGGTGGAGAACTAAATTTTGAAGTTACAAATACAAGTATTGGTACAATGAATTGGAATACAGTATCAAACGATACGAGTTGGATAAAAATATTTTCCGGCTCGAGTGGGACAAATTCAGGCACTATTAAAGTTATGGTTTCGGAAAATAAGAAAGAGGAAAGAACAGGAACAATAACCATAAGTTCCGAAGGCTCGGCAGGAAGCCCGAGAACAATAAAAATTATACAAAAAGTTGCAGAATATGAAATAACCGTAACAACCAAGCCCGCTTCAGCAGGAATTATTTTTGGCGATGGGGTGTATAAATATGGGGCAAATGTAAAATTAATTGCACGAAATAATTATGGTTATACATTTTCCAACTGGACAGAGAAAGATTCAGTTATATCAACCGATTCGAACTATCAATTTGTTATAACAGAGAATAGAAGTTTTGTAGCAAATTTTAGTGGACCTCATTCTATTATTTTGCAAATAGCAGAAATGGAAGGAGATTTTATGATTAGCCCACATGTTGGAATAGATACTAACGGGGTTAATGCAGGACCTAATGGTTATATTTTGAGTAATCAAGCGGGCGATGTGAATTTATCTTACCTTTCTTCAGATTATGACCGGTTTGACTATTGGGGAAACGATGATGTAATAATTGATTTCAGTGAGAAATCTTTGGCATATAGCTATGTTGATGAATTTATCTTTAAAAGTACAGCTACGGGTGAAGTAACTTACCTCCCATTTTCTATCTATCGTATGAAATATCCTTCAATGGAAAAAATTCGATTGTTTGCAGGTTTCAGAGATAATGATGATGATGGTACATGGTCAATTGAAACAACCGGGAAATATGACGTAAACTGGCATAAACCAACTACTGAATTAATATTCGCGTGGCAGGGATATGATAAAGATGGTAATGAAATAAATTATGATCCTGCGAATGAGGATAAATATATAGTAGAAAATAGTCTCTATACTTCTGCTAATATTACGTGGGGAAATTCAACAGGTGAATTTAAGTATCCCTATCTTACTAATACACTGTTTGTTTTATATAGACAAGATGCAAAACTCCCGGATACTAACAGGCAGATAAGATTTTTTACAGCTAAGCCGATTATAAGTGATGTGGAAGAAAACAAGTATTACTCAGAACAAATTCCTCAGGATTATTCTCTTTCACAAAATTATCCTAATCCTTTTAATCCTTCTACAAATATTCGTTTCTCATTAACT
>JALNXG010000059.1 GCA_023230485.1 Melioribacteraceae bacterium | reverse complement strand
GAGGGCGCAATTAAGTCCGATGCTTAATAAATTTTTTGTGTGAGCTAATGAAATCCAAAATGCTTCGGTCGTCTGTCCCGAAAGAGTTCTTCCGCTTAAGTCTGTTATCGTTCCCGAAATCATTATAGGTAAATTTGTACCAAGTTCATCTTGAATTTCTGTAATACCGAAAATTGCAGCTTTAGCATTGAGTGTATCAAAGATGGTTTCTACCAATAAAATATCAGCTCCACCTTCGATAAGTCCTTTCGCCTGTTCTTTATAAGCTTCGCGCACATAATCAAAATCTACTGCACGAAATCCGGGATCATTCACATCAGGAGAAAGAGAAAGTGTTTTATTTGTAGGTCCAAGTGCACCGGCAACAAATCTTTGAATCTCGGGATTACCTTTTGTAAATTCTATGATCGCTTCTTTTGCAAGACGAGCCGCTTCAAAATTTAATTTATATACGTAATCTTCAGTACCGTAATCTGCTTGCGATATTCTAGTGCTGTTAAATGTATTTGTTTCTATTATATCAGAACCGGCTTCGAGATATTTTCTATGGATGGTTTTTATAATATAAGGATTGGTAAGATTAAGAATATCATTATTACCTTTAAGGTCGAACATGTGCTCTTTAAATAATTCGCCTCGAAAATCTTTCTCTTCGAGTTTATAGGGCTGAATCATTGTCCCCATAGCACCATCTAAAATCAATATTTTTTCAGTTAAAATGCTTTGTAGATTTTTAAGAGACATATATTTATTTTTTAGATAACCTATTTTGTAAATAGTGCCAAATATAGCTAATTTGCCTTTCAATTAAAATTATCAGGGAGAGATTATGATAGTCGTAACAGGCGGCGCTGGCTTTATTGGAAGTGCTCTCGTATGGAGACTTAATAAACTTGGTCATACTAATATTATTATTGTCGATGAACTCGGTAAAGATGAAAAATGGAAAAATTTAGTCGGTCTTAATTATGTCGATTATTATGATAAGTTTGATTTTATTGAAATGATTTTAGATAGAACAATGCCTTTTGATATAGATACAATTTTTCATCTTGGTGCTTGCTCTGCTACAACTGAAAAAGATGCTGATTTCTTGATGTCAAATAATTATAAGTATTCATTAGAATTGGCAAAGTACTGTTTGGAACTCGAGATTCGGTTTATTTATGCATCCTCCGCCGCCACTTATGGGGATGGAAGTAATGGTTATTCCGATAATGAAAGTGATCTTGATACTTTAAGACCTCTAAATATGTATGGTTATTCAAAGCATCTTCTTGATACTTGGCTTTATAAACATAAATTGCTACATAAAGTTGTTGGACTAAAATATTTTAACGTATATGGACCAAATGAATATCATAAAGATGATATGAGGAGTGTGGTACATAAGGCATTTGGTCAGATTCAAGAAACAGGTAAAGTGAATTTATTCAAATCATACCGTCCTGATTATGAGGATGGTAAGCAGAAAAGAGATTTTATTTATGTAAAAGATGCCGTAGAAATGACTTTGCATTTCTTCAAGCATCGTGATATCGGGGGCATATATAATATCGGAACGGGCAATGCGCAAACATGGGTAGAACTTGTTACGGCAATTTTTAAAGCACTTAATAAGCCCGTTAATATTGAGTTTATTGATATGCCCGAACAGCTTAGAGAAAAATATCAATATTTTACTCAAGCGGATATTTTTAAGATAAGAGAAAAAAAATATACTAATCCAATCTATGATATTAATGTGGGTGTATCGGATTACGTAAAAGAATATTTATTAAAGAATGAATACTTGGGGCTAAGTTGACAATTTACGCTACTCTGATTTATGTCCAAAAAGATAATCATACTTTAATGCTGCATCGGAATAAAAGAGAAAACGATTACCATAAAGGGAAGTGGAATGGACTTGGCGGAAAAACTGAACCGGGAGAATCACCCGAAGAATGCGCCATCCGTGAGCTTTATGAAGAATCGGGTTTAAAAGCAAAAAAAATGCAGATGAATGGCTTTATTACATTTCCATTGTTTGATGGCGTGAATGATTGGCACGTATTCCTTTTTACTGTTACAGAATTTGAAGGGGAATTAATAGATTGTAACGAAGGGCATCTCGAATGGATACCTAATGAAAAACTTACAGAACTTAATTTATGGGAAGGGGATAAGATTTTTATCCCCTGGTTATTTGAAGATCGTTTCTTCAGTGCAAAATTTATTTATGAAAACAAACATTATGTAAGTCATACTGTAAGTTTTTATTGAACGTACACTCTTCTTAAAAATCCTAAAATCAAATCATTAACCGCAGCCGGATTTTCAATAGGTGTCATGTGTCCGGAACGAGGAATAATACCTATATCTGAGTTTGGAATTTTTTCTGCCATTTCTCTCATTTTTTCCGGAGGTGTTAATTTATCGAATGCTCCGCAAATTAATAATGTCGGCACATTAATCTCTTTCAAGAAATCATTTGTATCTGTCCGACTTAAAAGAGCAATAGTAGCACCCTTTATTCCTTTTGGTTTATTTTTCTTCGCTTGCTTAATCCAAGCTTTTAATACTTTCGGATAATCCTTAGGTGCATCAACGGAGAAACAATTGGTAACAAATTCTTCTACGAACTTTTCGGTTTTACCATTATTTATTTTTTCAATAATCCCGGCTCTTTTTAGTTTATTTGCGTTATCGTCTCCATCTGCTTTCGTATCCATTAAAATTAGTGCGGAATAATCATCTTTGTATTTTTCGGCAAATCGAAGTGCCATATAGCCACCCATTGAAAGACCGCAGATAGCAGGTTTCTTGAGTTTTAGCTTTTTGATAAGATCATGAAGATCATCCACGTATGATTCCATTGTATAAATTCCATCTCCGACTTTACTTTTACCGAGACCTCTTACGTCATAGGTAATACACTTAAATTCTTTCTTCAGTGCCTTTGTGGTGTCTTTCCACATTGTGCTATCATATGGGAATCCGTGAAGAAATACTACCGGTTTCCCTTTTTCATTACCCGTTATATTTACAGCTAATCCATTAATTTTTTCTTTCATTTTTGCCCTCAATTACATTATAAAAAAAACTTCTGATAAAAAATCAGAAGCTATTATTAAATCTATAATGTAAGTTAAAAGATTCGTGGATAATATTCATATTAACTTTTTATTAAAAATAATATAGATATTTCACTTTCAGCACAGCAGCTCTTTCGGCAGTAACCATTTTATGTTTATCATTACGCTGTTGAATTTCATTGATTGCAAAATAGATCCAACTTTTCGGCGAGAAATTATAAGAAAATAAAAGTCCCGCAATTATCTGTTCCATTCTATCAGTGGAACGAACGAATAAATTATCTACATAAACACGAACACTTAAATCATTTATCGGAGTTAGATCAATATAAGGACGTGCATTGTAAGTAATATCTTCAATATTACCATCAGGATTATTTTCAATAAACATATCGAATGAAGTACCAATCTCAAAAGTTTTATGAGCTTTCCAATCTATTTCCGCCCCTAGCCACGAATAATTCGCTAAATAATCTCTCGAAAAATTATAAGTTTTTTGATAACCGCCATATAAATTTGCGCTCCAATCGGGTGAAATATTATACCATGAACTAAGATTAATACTATAAGCATTATAGTCCTTTCCAACATCGCGAGCTTTACTATAATCAGCATTTAATTCAAAGCCCCATCCGCTTCTAAACTGCATATTATAACCAAAAAGTCCGCCATAATCAGTAAAATCATCTGCCTTTTCATACCCAATAAGTACTCCGCCATAGATTAAAATTTGAGATATTGCACCTTCATCTGGAAGCCAAACTGGTCCTGCGAGTGTTACCATTTCTGCTGTTCCTTTCCATGGAACGAATCCAACAGAATTAATATCAAAATCATTTCCGATATATCGACCTCTAGAATAAAGCATGAAATTATTATTAAAAAAAGTATAACCATAAGAGCCGGCAAAATCACCTTTTGAGTTATTGATTGAACGTGCAATTTGATATGCTAGCTGATAATCGGGCTGACGGAAAGCGCCATCAATATCTATTACACCACTTGTGTTGCCTTCAGTTTGCTTGCCAACAAATAAAACTCCGATTGTAGAATTTTCAAAAATATTTTTCTTTACTCGTGCGGAAGTAAAAACTGCCGCCTTTTCGATCATCTTCTGATCATTATCCATGTATTGAGTTTCTGCTGTATGAGCAGCGAATCCGCCATATTCCCAATCGTCAATTCTGCCTGATGCCTTAGCTCCGAATGTAAGCGGCACTTCAGTTCCGTCAGGTAATTTTTTCCCTATTCTTCGTGAATAGAATAAATCCATCGGTTTATAAAAACCTGTATTTCTTTGTTTGCCTGCAGGCATAAAAATTTCATTACCTTGAACGAAGAAAGGTCGTCTCTCATTAAAGAAAGTTTCGTAACGCGAAATATTGAATTGAAAAGGATCGGCTTCTATTTGAGCAAAATCCGGATTGATTGTTGCATTCAAAGTTAATTGAGCCGATGGATTATAGAATATATCTAAACCTACTTGTGGTTCGATATCATATTTGCCATCTTCTTTGTAGGTCGCTTTGCTAAGTCCCACTGGATAGATTTCTAAATTAAGACCTTCGATTGTCGGTTTAAAATCACCGAGTAATAATTTACCAAATTTAGAAATTCTTTGTCCCTCACTTTTTTCATATTCGCACCAGTATTGATCTTCTTTGTTTAATGGGCGGTAGCGGTCGAAATCTAATCCCCATTGATTAAGGTCATTATTGTATTGAATTGATTTATATGGGATTTCCATTTCAACAACAAACCCCCAGTCATAAATTTTAGAAGCTGCGAACCAGATACCATCCCAGCTATAATCTCTATTACGTGCATCATCGATAAGGCGGCAATCTGCTTTCACCCCTGAAGCAGACACAGCGAATTTATAAGCACTTTTTTGATCACCAAAAGTATCTATCATAAAGGAGACTACATCACCGTTAAAGTCATCTAATTTACCTGTGAAGTTTTGAATATTTTCCCGTTCATCGTAAGAAATGATCATGCAATAGATTGCATTTTCGGTAGTAAGGATTTTTGCAGTTGTTTTCCGAGAAATTGGCTGATTGAAATAAGGAGCTTGCTGGAAAAAATCAGTTGTAGAATCGGCATTAGACCAAGTATCATCAATAAAGCCATCAATATTAATTTTTTCTGAAGTTAGCTTTAGTTTGAGTACTTTCTCAGCATTTGGATTATTACCTGCATATAAAAAAGATACAGAAATAAATATAAGGAGTAAAAAATTTTTCATTTAACACCGGATTAGTTACGTATGGTTTTTAGACGTACGAAACAGGGGATTGGTTACAAAGTTACTCCTCTTCAAAATAATCTGTATCGATTTTTTTGATTAAATAATTTGAAACTGTAGAAACAGCTAGATCATTCTCAATCATTAATTTTGCTAATTGTTCACCATCTACTAAAACTATTTTTGTTTCATTTCTTGGAGCATAATCTAATGCTTCTTTAGAGAAATAAGAAGTGGTAATAAAAATGCCTTTTTTTGCTCCTTGACCGGCAAGAGCTCCTACGAATTTTTGTAATTCAGGTCTTCCCACTACTCCTTGCCACCTTTTTGCTTGTACATAAATAATATCTAGCCCAAGTTTATCTTCTTTTATAATTCCATCAATTCCTTCGTCCCCGCTTTTCCCGATTGCCTTACCGGCATCTGCCATCGAACCGCCATATCCCATCTTTACAAGTAGTTCTATTACAAGCCTTTCAAAGAATGCAGGCTTAACGTTTTTTACTTTTGATAAAAGTTCTTGAGCAAGAGTATCATTTATTTTTTGAAATGAATCTTCCATATTTTCTTCAGGCGTCTGAGTATCCTCTGTCGAATCAGATTCATTATCCTCTAAATTATTACTTCTTTCTTTTTTTGTCGAATTTATATGCTCAATAAATGCAGGTATAGTTTTAATAAGTTGCAAATTAATAATAGGCGGATTTCTATGTAAAAGGGCTACACCATTATCTGTAATTAAATAATATCCCTTACGAGTTTTTTCAATAAGACCAGCCAGTTTTAGATACGAAACTGCCCAATGCACTCTATTGGTAAATCTTGATTGAGTTCTACTCGGCAATAGTTCTTCGATTTCAGCTTCAGTTAATTTATATTCTTTAGTTAAGTGCTCTACAACTTCTTTTGTAGATTTTTCTTCCTTCGAAGACATGAATTTTAATGCTGGTAACATTAGACTTTGGAAATCAGGAATAGCCATAAACCCTCTTAATTTTTATTATGTTGATTCTACAATTTTTATTTCTTCTTCAGTTAATCCGTATAACTCATAAACAAGATTATCAATCTGCCGATCAAGAGAAATACATTTTTTTTCTAAATAATTTCTTTCACTTTCTGTTTTACTTTTCAAATAAAATCTTTTCGATTCTTGAATCTCTGCGACAAATTCTATTAACTGATTATACAAAAGTTCTTCTCTATCATTGTTTATATTTATCAATTTGATTGGAAGTTGAGAAGTATATAATTTTTTAAATTGTAGATATCCTCCTCTAACATGCGCTTCTTCAAACTTAATTCTGAAAAAATATGAAAGTAATTTTGAGTTAAGAACCCCCAATAAATAAAAGAAATTTGTTGTGTCGTCTAGTAACTGAACTGAATAAGCTTTATTTAATGAGTAATAATCTTGGTCATCATAATAACATTCAATTTGATTTGCAATTTCTCTCATTAAAATTTTGGGGGATTCAAAATATTTTTTATCCGGGAGAGAAGCATATTCACCATTGTTTTTATTTATAATTTTTGAATCATAATTTACAAATCTATTTTTCCACTCAATCCAATAGCGATGTACATCTTTTCCTGCAAGTAATCTCTTAGAATTATCATTAATATATTTATTACCAATTAATTTATCCCGAATATTTCCGGTATGGATAGTTTCTTTTATTGATGCAATATCTCCGAGTTTAGCTGTATTCGTTTCAAATTTTTCAAAAAATTGAGGAATTATTTTTATAATAAAATTCTTAGTTGTAGATGATGAAAAGAATGTTTGTGATAAAGAAAAATATTTAGGATTAATAAGATCATCCTGATCCTGTGCAATTAAACTTATAATATGATGTAAAGGATCAATTGTATGGCTCTTTTTTATTATTACAATATAAGGATAAGTCGAAACTTCTTTAAAAACATCCATATTCGAGACGTCAATTATTTTTTCTATTTCGCATGTTTTTAAAATATAGTCTCTAAGTTTATAACCATAATTTGTGATAGAAAATTTATTTGAAGAAATATACCCTATAAAAGAATAATTTTTAATAATCTTTATTGCCCGCTCATAAAACAACTGATATAAATCATATTGTCCATGAATACATAAATAATTATATTTGAAATAATTTTTGCTCTTAATATCTAATTCTCTATTCCTGACATACGGTGGATTACCTACTATGGCATCGAAGCCACCGGATTTCATTATTTCAGGGAAGGCATCTTCAAAATTCATCGGCTTTAATTTTAGTTCATCTTCTCTCTTAAATAATCCGCCTTCAAGTATATCCGTACCTATTAATGAATTTCCACAAATTATATTATTCTTGAGATTCGGTAGTAACTGTTCCTTAAACATAACCCACGTATCTTGAGCCGTTGCAGTAGTTTCGTCCTCTAATAATTTTAAGTAAAGCGATAACTGAGTTACTTCCACTGCCTGCGAATCTAAATCAACACCATAAATATTATTCGTAAGGATTTTTTGTTTTTGCTTTAATGAAAGTATCCATTTACCATCCTGAAAATAACATCCATCCTTTTTAGCTTGCGCTTCATTTTCCTGATACCATTTACGATGATACTCAAGCAAGCGATCAAATACAGTAATCAAAAACGATCCGCTGCCACATGAAATATCGGCAAAACTTAACTTGGCAATTTCTATGGGAGTTTTTCCTTCAATCTGTTTGCCGACTGTGTTATCTACAATATAATTAACAATGTATTGAGGAGTGTAATAAACCCCACCCGCTTTCCTTACTTCGGGCTTCTCTTCTATCCTTACCCGTTTATCTGTGGCAATTACAACTTTACCTAAAAACCGTTCATAAATTGAACCGAGTATATGAATCGGAATAATATCGAAATTGTATGGGGAGTTTACATGCGAAAGTTCGTCGCAAATCTGAGAGAACGATTTATCTGAAGGCTCAATAAAATCATCACTATCAACAAAATGCTTTTTGAAAACTACACCATTATATTTTGCATCTAATTTTCTTGAAACATTTCTAAAATCTTTCCAAGCATTTTTTGATTTCCCAAAGACACTTATATAGTGTTCCGGCTCAATCTGCTTATCTTCTAGAAAACGAATAAATACTAACCGGTCAATAGTTCTCTGAGTCATCTCGGTAAGCTCGCCGCTTTCCAAATTTGGGTTTGCTCTCTTAAATGACTTTGCAAGTGTATCTCTAATTTCATCTAATTCAATTAAAAATGCCTCATCAATAGATTGGTAAAGCCCTTTATGAAGTCCTTTTTGCGATGTCTTACCTTTTGGCTTAGGAAGACTCTCTGCGAATTTTTGCAAAGAATTATTTGCTACCGCCTCACGGCTTATGAGCCAATATATTTCAGAAAATTTTTCTTTATCTGTGTAATCGCTATAATGATACTGCTTAATTTTATTATTTAGAATTGTTGTGATATCCGGTTTTAATCGGCAATCAATTATATGAAGTTCTTCAAAATCGAATAAGAAGGTTATTTCTGTTTGTGAGTTCCATCCATATCGGCAAGATTGGAAATAGTTATCTGCATTTAATAGGTTTCTCGATGGTTTCTTTGCTTCTAAATAAAACTTTACATCTCTGAAATTTGGCGCAATATAAAAAGCATAATCAGCTCTCTTCTGTGCTCTCTCTATCGATACACTTTTTTCAATTTTTAATTCCTGCTCGTAAGGATTTTTTTGTTCGTTATGATATACATCCCATCCGAGAGCATGAAAAAATTTATCAATAAAATCTTTTCTTACTTCTACTTCACTATATGCAGGAGATAAATATTTTGATTCGTTTTCTTTAAAATCTTGAACTAAGATTGAAACTTCTGCAAATGCACTTTCATATTTAGTCAAATACGCCTCTACAATAGAAAATTAATTATCTAAATACGCTTTTTTATCCCATAATTACAAATAATTTTCTTTTCACACCCTTTTCAAAATCACTATCGTCATATCGTCATTCTGCGGGTAGCCCTCTGTGAATTTGCGGACGTCCTTTAATATCATTGCCAGCATATCTCTAGTACTAAGATGTGTATGCTTTTTAATAAACTCAATCAGTTTTTCTTCGGAATACATCTGCCGAGTATTATTCATTGCTTCGGTGAAGCCATCTGTATAAAGAACTACGAAATCACCCAGCCGAATCGAAATGGTTTCTTCATTAAGTGTGTTTGTAAATTTTGTACCCTCTTCTAATCCAAGTGCAATGCCGCGGCTCATTAATAATTTTGTCGAGCCATCCTCGGTACTGCATAAAATTCCCGGATTATGTCCAGCACGTGAATAAAGAAGTGTATGTTCTTTATAATCCAATATCGCATAGAACATACTTACGAAAGAATTTTTCTCAATCGTTTTATATAAAAGACGATTGACTTTGCTAAGTACGATTCGCGGCGAAACATTTTCCTCGGCATGTGCTTGAAGTATCCCTTTAGTAAGCGTCATATAAATTGCCGCACCCACACCTTTGCCCGATACATCGCCAATTGCAATTCCGAGCCGATTACTATTGAGTTTTACGAAATCAAAATAATCACCGCCTGCTTCTACTGCCGGAATACTGCAAGCCGAAAATTCATATCCTTCAATAAGCGGCTCTTCTTTTGGCAATAAACTTAACTGAACTTTTGCGGCTATCTCCATCTCTTTCTTTAATCTTTCTCGTTCAGAAATTCGCTGTATATGCGCCGGCACTCCATAATTTTCAAATACAAATTCTTCTTTCCTAAATCTACTTATAATATATACTGCAGGAGCAGCTAATATTACTACACTTATTGCATATAGATTATAATTATAAAAGGGATTAGTAGTGGCTGATAATAAGAACACACGTGTAATTATAAATACATAAAAATTCATTCCTGCTACTGTAAGCAGATCGTATTTGAAATAGATATATGCCGTAAAACACCCAAATAGAAAATAGATCAAAAGATCAATTGCAAATAGATTTACCGATGGCGGTGTTTCTGCTACTGATTGACTTAACATCATCACTGCACCGGTTAGTACTATCGAAACCCACTTCTTTTGCCAACGAGGGTAAGTAATATTAATTGTTAAAAATGTAATTACTACACTTGCTAAAATTGTATTGGAAAATGCTCCGAGTATTACATCTATAACGGGAAGATAAGAGCTATATATTGATAAGAGATTAATTGGAGTGATAAATAATTGCGTTCCGGGTTTATTTAATAAGATGCTTCCTATCAGATATAAAAGACTTAAACCTGATCCGAGTATCATTCCTTTGAAAAGGGATTCACCGGCGCCTAGAGTTAAAAATTTCCCTTTCGTAAATGCATCAATGCTGCTTAATTTTTCTTTCCATAAACTCCTTGCAAAAGACTCACCGACCGACCAGCTTGCAAATATTAGCAATCCAAGGAAAAAATATAATAACACTCCATTTAGAAGTAATGCTATAACTTTGGTAGTAATAAAATTGAGAGTACCTATATTAAGCCCTTTACCGAGTCCGGGCCAATAGTTCACTAATACTATAATGGATGTGAAGATAAAGATTAATAATAAGGTAGTACCGAGATTTAACCAAACTTCTCCTTGATGGTACTTTTTAATAAATATCCAGAATATTTTAATCATCCATAAGAATACGAATAAAATTGATGCTGTAATGAATACTACCTGTCCGACTTCAAAATAGTTTCTATAAGCATCGGGCACTCTTAAATTATTTTCAAAACTTCCCGGTTTATCTCCTTGAATTACAGCTGTAATCACATTAACTGAATTTATTTCGGGTAATTTTTTCTCCCAAGTAAATTTATGGTCAACTCTATTTACATATTTTTCTTCTTTTGTTTCTACCAACGAGTATTCATCTAAATTAATTTTGAAATTGGAGATGGAAAAATTCTTTAATATCTTCTCTGCTTCTTCCGGATTAATCGATGGTATTTTAGTTGTATCAGCTAAATGACAATCGAATGAAGTGATCTTCCCATTTTGATTTACGCTGACTGTATAGATATTCTGAGGAATATTTCTATCAAGATTTTTATGAACCATTATTTCCCATCCATAAAAAGCCCAGTCCTTTGTTTTAAGAACATTTTTATATTCTTTATTGCCAAGCTGTTTTAATAGATATTTATTTTCAATTGGTGAATTTTCAAAAAATCCTTCAATTGAATAACCGGTAATATCGATTTTTTGATCTGATAGGAAATTTTTAGCGAGTTCGATAGCTTCGCTTCTATTTACTTTTAGATCAAAGCTATTATAGGGGGTGGATGGATATAAAATTATAGTTAATGCCGCTATTAATATACCCGCAATTATCCAATATTTATTCCGAATCGCATTAATCTTCATTTTTTCACCTATTCTCCTTGCCATTTAGACGAATGTAGATAGATAATAGTTAGATTATCAATACAATTTTACCGCTTTTATAATAAAATTAGCAAACCAATTTTTTTTTAATTTCCTTATATTGATATTTCGATTAAAAATTAAAGACAGAAAACTATGAAAGAACCGATAGTAAATTTAGAATTAGCAAAAGAACATGGATTAACCGAAGAAGAATATTCTAACATTTGTAAGATACTCGGAAGAATACCCCGTTTTACGGAACTTGGAATTTTTAGTGTAATGTGGAGTGAGCATTGCAGTTACAAAAACTCAATTGCTCTTCTTAAGACGCTACCTCGCAAAGGCGGAAGGTTATTAGTAGATGCAGGAGAAGAAAATGCGGGTTTAATAGATATTGGGGATGGATTAGCTGTCGCTTTCAAAATCGAAAGTCATAATCATCCATCGGCAGTTGAGCCGTATCAAGGAGCCGCTACAGGTGTAGGCGGAATCCAGCGCGATATTTTTACTATGGGTGCTCGTCCAATTGCTTCTCTTAATTCTTTGAGATTCGGCAATCTTGAAGACGCACGTACAAGATATTTATTTGAATATATCGTAAAGGGTATTGGCGATTATGGTAATTGTTTTGGTGTTCCGACTGTGGCAGGAGAAGTTTATTTCGATGAATGCTACAAAGGAAATCCATTAGTTAATGCAATGTCAATCGGAATTGTCGAGCATAATAAAGTAGCCTCAGCAACCGCAAAAGGGGAAGGAAATGCTGTTATGATTGTCGGCTCTTCCACGGGTAAAGATGGCATCCATGGTGCAACATTCGCCTCGGAAGAGATTTCGGAAAAATCTGAATCAAAACGCCCTTCAGTTCAAGCAGGCGATCCCTTTACCGAAAAACTTCTGCTCGAAGCCACATTAGAAATTATAAAAGAAGATTTAATTATCGGTATTCAAGATATGGGTGCGGCTGGCATTGCATGTTCTACCTCTGAGATGAGTGCCAAGGGTCAATCTGGTATGAAGATCGACTTGAATAAAGTTCCACTTCGCGAAAAAGATATGTCAGCTTATGAAATTATGCTCTCGGAAAGTCAAGAAAGAATGCTTGTAGTCGTAAAGAAAGGGAATGAAGAAAAAGTAAAAGCAATATTTGATAAATGGGATTTGAACTGCGAAATTATTGGTGAAGTTACAAATACAGGAATCATTGAGCTTAATTATCATGGTGAAGTAAAATCGGAAATCCCTGCTTTTGATCTTGTTCTTGGTGGTGGCGCACCGGTTTATATTCGCGAAACAAAAGAGCCTGTTTATATAAAAGAGAAAGCCACTTTCGATCTTAATTCACTTAGCGAACCAGATTCTATTAGTAATACTTTTTTGAAAATATTTTCCTCCCCAAATATCGCATCGAAGAAATGGGTTTTTAGACAGTACGATCAATCGGTAAGAACTAATACCATTACCGGACCGGGACCATCTGATGCCGCAGTGGTATTGGTTAAGGGAACGAATAAAGCAATTGCGGCAAAGACAGACTGTAATGGCAGATTCGTTTATCTCGATCCCAAAAATGGGACAATGATAGCAGTGGCTGAATCAGCTCGTAATATTGTATGCACTGGAGCAACTCCATTGGGCGTTACGAACTGCCTTAATTTCGGCAATCCTTATAAGCCCGAAATCTATTGGACTTTCAAGGAAGCAATTAATGGAATGGGAGAAGCATGTAGATTTTTCAATACTCCGGTTACAGGCGGCAACGTAAGTTTTTATAATGAAAGCCCCGATGCAGCGGTTTTCCCAACTCCCGTTATAGGTATGGTTGGAATCATCGAAGACTATAATAATGTGGTTACTTCGGTATTCAAAGATGAAGAAGATATTATTTATGTTCTCGGCGAAGATTATGAAGAGATCGGTGGAAGCGAATACTTAAAGGTGATTCATAACCTTGTTACAGGAGCAATTCCTAAAATCGATCTGCAAATCGAAAAAGACCTTCATGAGTTATTGTTAAGTTTAATCGAAAAGAGATTTATAAAATCTGCTCATGATGTTTCCGATGGGGGAATTATTTCAGCAATTGCAGAATCGTGCATAATGAATGAAAATAATCAACTTGGTGCGCATGTTCATATTCCTATAAAAACGAGGGAAGATTTTTCATTCTTCTCCGAATCACAATCTCGTATCGTTATTTCAATCGCACCGGAGAATAAATTAGAAGTTGAAGAAATTTTATCTAAAGGGTTTACTCCTTTTCATTGTCTCGGAAAGGTTACAAAAGATGAATTGAAAATAAATGATCAATATAAGTTTGATCTAAAGGTGCTTTCAGAAGCATATTTTAATACACTATCGGATAAGATGAATGTCAAAATTCGATAAACTAAAATTTGTTTTAAAAATTATACCTGCTAAGTATTTCAGGTCGATTAGCAATTTCTATTGCCATTATATTAAGGGGCTTTTCCAAAGAATGGAAGAGCATCATATTATAGTTTATGGCGGTGGAATGGCTTTCTCACTTCTACTTAGCATGGTACCCTTTATACTTACGATATTTTTTATTCTTAGCCAATATCTAGAAAGCGGAATTATTCAGTTGCTTATTAGTGGTATTATCGATTCCACAATTCCATATCCTGATTTTGCTGAATACTCCAAAGAAGCGATATTTAAACGACTGCCTGAGGTAATTGAATATAGAACTTTTGCCGGAGTTATTGGTATCGGAGGTCTCGTATTTACATCCACTTGGCTATTTAGTAATATGAGAATAATACTTAATAAAATATTTCATACCGTAAAAAGAAAAAGTGCCGTAGTGGGACTGCTTCGAGATATAGGAATGGTTATTGTCCTGATTGTGTTTATAACTATATCAACTTTTGTTCTTCCTGCATTTAATATTATAGTCTATGCTGCGGATAAAATTGAGTACTTAAATATTTTACGTGTGAGCGAATTTCTCGATTACTTTATCTGGGGAGTAGGTCTGCTCGTTACTTTTATACTTTTCTTTATGCTATTTTATCTTATACCTTATGAAGCACTTGGCAAAACAGTGCCTGCAATTTCGGCGTTTTGGACTACGGTTATGTGGGAAGGGGCACGTCTTGGCTTTGGTTTTTATATCACTATATTTCTAAATACTAATCGATTTTATGGCGCATTTATTTTGGTTCTTGGCATTCTTTTTTGGGTTTTTTATTCCTCCTGTTTGTTTATTATTGGAGCTGAAATCGGACAGCTTTTCAGAGAAAAACATCCGCGTATTCGAAAATAATTTTTTAAATTACAAAATAACTTGGGAAATAAAATGAATAAACGTACTCTTATCTTTTTAACAATTATACTTTCGCTTACTTTTACAAAATGTACTAAGTCGCAGGAATCTGTTGAAGTCAAGAAAAAAGTAAACACAGAAAATCTTAAGAAGTATGAATTTAAGAATCAGGACTTAGATGAGATAGAAAAATCAAAAATAAAGAAGATAAAAAAACGTACGAAATATGCGGCATTTATTACTTCTTTGGATAACATCCCTGAACGTAAAACTTTGACCGAAGAAGTCTTTTTCAATAAAAAAGGGGAAAGAATTAAACTAATCAGATATAAGACTATCGGTACTATCGATTTACTTTACACTTATGACTATGATAAAAAAGGAAATTTAATCCATAGTCTTACTGTTACTGGAGACGACTTAAAAATGTCAGAGATTTTTTATAAATACAATAAACAGGGAAAAGAGATAGAAAGAAAAGTTTATGATAAAGAGAGCAATGGTTTGACAAGTATTCAAAATTTCTATGATAAAAATGGCAATGTTGTAGAAACAAAAACTTTCAATAGTAATGGTGTCCTATATGCACATGAAAAGAATGAATATCTAAATGATGTTATTGTAAAGAAAACGGTATATGATGATAAGGGAGGGAAAAAACAGGAATCGACTTATGAATATCTACCCGAAGGAAAAGGATATATAGAAATCGCAGTAAATGCACAGGGTCAGATGCGAATTGAAAATAATTTTGATGAAAAAGGAAATCCAATTAGGATCGAGAACAACATGTCAAAGCGTTTTATGCAATATGATCCAAATGGTAATTTAATGCAGGATGAGCTATTCTTACCGGATGGTTCACGCCAATTCAAAGTGCGATTTAATTATCTGCCGAATGGCTTGCAAAACGAGCAAATTCGTTACACAGGCGAAGACAAACCCGCATTCTATACAGTATATGAATATGAATACTATAAATAATATTTTTTAATCCACCCTCCAGAGGTGGATATTTATTTTTCTAAAAAAAGCAGCTTTGTATTTGTATGGAGCTGCTTTTTTATAATATATTTTTTTATTAAGTTATAAGTATCCTATCAAATGCGTTAAGGACGGTGATGAAAAAATATTTAGTATTTATTCTTCTTTCTGCAATATTTATCTCCTGCTCAAGGGAAGATGGTTCTAATCCCGTAATACCTACACCCCCAACAGATGCACTTAATGTACTCAGTCCTAAATTTGGAGAATATTATCATCCCGGTGATGAAATAGATATCAAATGGGCATTCCCTGAGAGAATCGGTTCTGTCAATATTCTACTATTTCGTAAAACAGAACTTAAAGAGATTATCGCCGCAGGTATTAAAAACAGCGGTCAATTTACTTGGAAGATCCCGGAGATTACTGATCGTTCAGTCCATTACAGAGTCGAAATAAGAAATGCAAATGACTCAACTTTTACTGTCTTAAGCGATTATTTTTATATCGTTGAATGAAAAATTACTAGCACGGCTTTTTGTTTCTAAACATAAATTATTTTTAGGAGTGTATTATGAAGCTTGCAAGATTGCTTGTTGTTTTTTTATTTGTTCTAATTTCATTTTCTAATACGAGTGCTAATTATTTACCGGCAGGAAATGATGGTGTAATTATTCATCTTTCTAACGGTTCAAATGATCCTCATAGAGCTTTAATGGCATTGACATTAGCACTCAAAATGGCTGATGACCATGATGTATTAGTGTTTTTAGATATTCATGCTGTGGATTTAGTATTGGCAACGGCTAAGAGTGTGGAATACAAGAAGTTTGAGCCTTCTAAAATTTTACTCGATAAATTATTAGCAAAAGGGGCTAAGATTATCGTCTGTCCTATGTGTCTTGAAGTAATTAATAAAACAAAGTTTGATTTAATCAAAGGAGCTGAATTAGCAGATAAAGCAGATTTCTTTAGTTTCACTTCGGGTAGAATTATTACTCTTGATTACTAGAAGAATACTTCTACTTTTCTAGAAAACGGTAACGAATGTTAAAAAAAGAAATGCCCCTTTTTATTGGGGCATTTTTATTATACAGAATCTAAACTTAACAATATTGGCGGGGGACATACCCTCCGCCGAAATACTTTTATTAATTACTTCAGCAACATCATCTTCTTTGTAGACACATAAGATCCGGCACTTATTCGATAAAAATAAACACCCGATGCCAATTGCTCTGTAACTGCATTGAACTTAACCCGATGAGTACCTGCATTTTGAGCTTCATTAACCAACGTAATTACTTCACGTCCGAGTATATCATATAGTTTCAATGTTACACGACTTGCAATAGGCAACTGATAAGTTATTATCGTTTCCGGATTAAATGGGTTCGGATAGTTTTGCAATAAATTAAATTCAGTTGGTAATGCTTCCTCTTCATCTACTGAAGTTGGACGGAAAGAAATTTTAAATATCTTACCTTCTTTAGTACCTGCAAATAGATCATCTTTGCTCGGGGAAGTAACCATTGAGCTTACACCGAATCCGCTCATTCCAAGCTGCTGCCATGATGACCCTTCATCAGTTGTAACAAAAACACCGCTAGTCCATGAACTTGCAAATACTTTATTACTCTTATCTGTTACAAGCGAATAGATATAATTCTGTTGGAGAGGAGATTTTTGCCAGTTAGAACCATTATCAGTAGAGACATAAACTCCGCCTCCATAACAAGAAGCGATAACTGCGTTTTCAGAAACGCCAATTGCCCAGATAGAATTATTCCCGATATTATATTGATACCATTTATCTTCGCCCGAAAATACTTTGAAGATACCGAGACTTCCCGTACCTGCGAATAGATTCCCTTTTTTATCTATTGCTAGTGCTTGAACTGCCTTATCGGCAAGCTCATTATTATACTCAAACCAAGAATCACCATTATCGATCGATTTGAAAACGCCATATCCCCATGTACCGGCATAAAGAGTTGTTCCATCTGTGGCGATTGCTCTTACTTCTTTTTCTTGAAGAGAAGTAAGAATCCAAGCAGAACCATCATATTTATAAACCCCTTTTTCGGTAGCGGCAAATAAAACGTTATTATGATATACTAATGACCAGACCCAGCCAACATTCATATCATCATTTACACGAGTCCAAGTCTTTCCGCCATCGATGGATTTATTGATTTTTCCACCGACCGTTCCTGCATAAGTACCGCTATTATCGAACGCCATTGTAAGAATAATTTCGCCTGAATTGAATGAGCCGACTTCCTCCCATTGACCATCTGCTTCTCCTGACCCATTATTCCCTGTATTTGGATTAGCATTTGAATTATTCATTACGAATACTGATGACGAATTATTATTATTTGCATTAGGATCGTTAGTAAGCGAACCGGTAATTGAAGCAATATTTACAATAGTTTTATTTGATGGGATATTGCCATGGAATGGGAAATAATTAAACTGTCCTTGACCCACAAGAGATTTACAAATCATCTGACCATATTGAACGCCTGATGCAAAATTAATATCTGCAAATGGAGCGAGCACAGATCCTCGTACTTCTATATTATTAATATCTATTGTTGTAGCTTCATAGAAATTATATAATATATTATTATAGGTAGTGCCATAGATATCAAGTCCGCCGCTCCAATCCATTCCGGTACCGTTTACGTTTACTAATGCAACAGCTCCATTCGGTACGTGAATTTCTAGTGTAAGTGCATCGGATAAATCCTTTCCTTCAACTGTGAATACATTTAAGTGAGGGTCTGTTCCGGTTAATTTTAGTGTGCTCCATGCTAATTCGGCAGTGCCTGTTGCAGGATAACTGCTTAGCTTGGTAGAAAGATTTTCTAAAAATGTTTTAGCCGTTACAAAATTAATCGGGTTATCATTTCTAAGTTCACCATCGATAGATGTTACATACAGAGGAAGATTTGTTGTATGTCCATAGACAACGTTTCCATTAAAAACTCTACCGCTTGTATAAACTAAATCTCTGCCAACAACTAAAACGTCTCCGCTATTAGTGTTTAATTTATCGCCAACGCTATAATGACCGAGTGTGGCATCACGACCAACTGCTACTTTCCCTTCTGTATCAGATGAAGGCTGAACTAAATCTTGAATTACGAATAAGTTATAATCGATAGCTGCACCAAGATCAAATGCTGCACTATTTATCTCTTCGCAATCAGCTTTGATGCTTATTGTAAGTGTTGCTACACCTGCGATAGCTAAATCATTAACATTCCATACTCCGGATGCATTATCATATACACCTTGCGAAACAGCGTGTGAAAGATATGTAATTCCGGCAGGGAGCAGGTCCATTACCTTTACTGCCTTTGATTCTCCGGGTCCGAGATTTGTTACTTTAATTGTATAAGTAACGTTATCTCCGCACTGTGGATTTTCGATTGATGATGTTTTTTCAATCTTCAAATCAGCATCCTTACCCTGTGGAGGAGGACAAACTTCAGGAGTCCAAGAAATTTTTCCTTCATACGCTTTATTAAGTTCGTTCTTATTACAATCAAGTACAGATACTGTATATTGAATTTCTACACGTGTATCTTCCGATCTCACTCCTGGCCATTTTACAACAATCTGAAATTCCTTATCATTACTAATCTCGATTGTATCTATCTTAGAAGAATTATCTACGCTTCCATCATTAGGGAATGCAACTTTCCAAGAAGTTACCAAATAGCCTTTACTTGGTTTTGGAGTGATTGTAGCTTTTCCATTGATTGTAAAATCAACAGGATTATGTTCGCAAACTTCTTTGTTCTTGTCTATTTCTAAAGACCAACCATCGGTGCATGGAGTAGAACAATCAATATTTACGGTAGCAGTCGCCTTGTCGGTAACAGATGCAGAACCATCAACAGGATGTGCTTCGGCTGTAACTTCATTTATTAAGTCACCGCAATCGGATTCTTTTGTAATGTATTCAGCCGTAAAACTTGTTGATTTACCCGGATCGAGCATATCGATATGTTTAATTTTATAAGGCGATTTTGGATTAATCACTCGATCAAAAATATCAATACCTCCATGATGCTGAACGTCTCCACAATTCTCCACTGTGAAAGTATAAGTAATTTTAGCTCCCGGCTTTACGGATTTTACGTCAGCAGTTTTTGTGATTGTAACGCACGTAAAATAAAATCCAAAATCGATCGAAATATTATTAGCGCAGTTTATTGTAACGGTTACTGCTTCATCTTTAGAAGCATCGCTATCTACTAGATCATTATTCCCTTTATTTTTAGTAGATGAATACCATTTCGTTTTTGCTGTGCTAAAGAAAACGCCATTCTCTTCATAATTAGATTTGGCAACTTTTACTTTATAAGTGCCATTGCCAAGATTGGCAAATTGATATAGACCGTTTTCATCTGTTATAGATGTAGCAATTACATTATCCCCTGAATAGAGTTCAACAACTACTTCTTTAATACCGGGCTCGCCGCTATCTTGAATGCCGTTTACATTTTTATCATGCCAGATAAAATCGCCTATGCTGCTTTTGCAATCTTCTTTATAAATACCTGCATCCCAAGTAAAATCATTTTCACTTGCGGTAAGAGTAGTACATTCAGTCTTACCACTTGAGACTTCAGCATCAGAATCTTTTAAATTATCATCGCCGGCGTTAGCAGGGCTAAATAGATATCCTGCAGGAAGTTCAAATTTCACATAATAATCACCCGGATTAAGATCACCAAAAGCGTATCCGCCATTTAATGTCGTTTCGGTGGAGGAGATCAATTCATCATTGCAATTGAATAAATGTACTTTAACTGCGCCGAATCCTGCTTCATTATCATCTTGAATGCCATTTTTATTAGAATCAAGCCAAACAAAATCGCCGATTGACGCATTAACGTTTACAGCAGCACAGATTAAGAAACCTTTATCGGTTGTACCGTCATCAAAAT
Source organism: Melioribacteraceae bacterium (assembly GCA_023230485.1). Classification (GTDB taxonomy): domain Bacteria; phylum Bacteroidota; class Ignavibacteria; order Ignavibacteriales; family Melioribacteraceae; genus BRH-c32. The sequence goes on along the minus strand of JALNXG010000059.1, from coordinate 2,986 downwards.
TTTCATTTATTGCAGTAGCGGCATCGCTGAACTCTGAATATGTAAATCCATTTAATGCGCCACCGCCGATTGCTGTTTCGGCTAAGGTATAAAACTGATTGACAGTCTTACCGGAGAATGGACCTTTTGCTATTTGAAGTTCACCAAGATCAACTGAATTAGTTCCAATAACTCCGGCTTTATCAAATTCTAAATTTAATTTTAGAGCTACCATTTGTCCTGCAAAAACTCCGGCATTCGTAGAAGAAGCATCTTTGTAATTTTCGGTAAACTTACCCGGAGTACCTCCGCTTGGAAGAAAGTCTTTTACTTTAGAAGATGATGTAAGAGTTAATTTATATGTGGAACCGACTATTAGGTCATTTGGAAAAACAGAATCGAAATTTTTATCCCTAATTTTGCCGGGGGTACCGTTTTTATTACCCCATCCGCCTTGAGTAAAAGTAGTATATCCTTTAATAACGCAATTTGCAGGGACGAACCAATTAATTGTAGCAGTAGATTTTTTTGTTACGCCTGATGGAGTGGCGAGAACAAGTTTCTGCCAAGTATTTGGTTCAACACTATGAACATAACGAACACCCGGAGCTAACATCACACTTGCCGAAGCAGTAATTTCGGAAACTATGTCTCCACCTTGTGTTAATTTTATTTCGGGAGTATTGCCGTCGGCATCTGTTACCAATGATGTTGCCGAAAGTGTACCATTAGAAACTGATAGTGTAACAGTAATTCCGCTAAGCGGATTGCCACTTGCATCAAAAGCTGAAACATAAAATGTAGCATCACTTCCGGTTGGTGCATCTTGATCCCCCGGTACAATTAATAATGTTTCAAATGGATGATATGATGAATAATTTGCTTCTGTATCAGCAATTATTTGTAAAGCTCTTGTCTTAACACTTGTATTATCCACTTTATTAGCATCGACTCCATCCGACAAATGCCATAAGGCTATTTGGATTGCAGCGGCTTCAATCTGTGCTGTTGAAGCCGAACCTGAATAAGGATATGCTTTATATGGGAAATAATTATTGATTACATAAATAATTTTCGGATCGACTTCTCCATCATCTTTGTATGTATGGGGCTGATCAGCTGTGTAATATTTAATATAGTGATGAATATCTATGCAATAAAAGCTGCCTGTATTACCATCCACCTCGCCATAAAAATTTCCTGCCGATGTGCTAATAGTTTCTGTTGGTTTCTCAGGATTAGGAAACTTTACATTTACTTTTTTATCCTGCCCAAAAATTTTGGCTACAGTTGTGGAATTAGCACCGGTTACGGACATCATTCCTGAATTTGAAAAGTAAGTTGTAGGAAGTTTTTTCCCGCTATTTTCCTTTTCTCCGCCTCTTGCATTAATATTTATGGAGAATGAAAAAGATAAAATGGCAATTAGTAATATTGTGGATAATCGGTAAGACAAGTTATTCATAATAGACTCTATTTAGTTATTATAAAATGCACGTAATTAGCCGTGCGCCGCTTATGCGGATTTCTATTATCTATATTATCGAATGAATTTTAATTTAATTTAGATTGGTATTAAGTTAAACAAAAAAATGAACTTTAGTTATTAATTTTTATAAAGTAAAATTACTGCTAAAGCACCGGTAAGGAAATTTTGAAAAAATATTTCTACTGCACTTCCAACAACTAAAATAAGTGGCAAACTCAATATTTGCATTGATAGGGGTACAATGCCGCCTATCCAAAAAAGCATAAGTCCCGTTATCACTATTAGTTTTCTTTTTTCAATATTAATTGAAGAAATAAAAAGAATTACGGAAAGAACAATTAGAGGAGCTCTTAAGAATTGAAATATAATAACTGTGGAAGCAGATGGAATGGAAAGATTAAAGGCTTGAGAATGATAATAAGGTTCGGTAACTAATTTAAAATTAATGTACCCAAAAATGTAATAGAATATTATATAGCCGAAACACACCAGCAAAAATTTAATTAAATAACTTTTAGCATCACCGAAAATAATATTATTATTTATATGAGTAGTAACTTTCTTTTTAGTAAATAATTTTAAAATCATAAAAGATACGATTATAGAAATAAAAAGCTGTTGAATCAATAATGTTGTTAGCGATATCGGAACAAGTGCCGGAGAAAATATTTTCCCTTCTAAAACGACTGACCCCATGTTGAAAAAAATAACGGAAAACCAGATAAAAAAATGGCGAACTCTTGAAGTATTAATTAAAGGTGCTAATTGACCTAAAAAGAAACCTATTAGCGAACCAGAAAGAAAAAGCATTAAGAAAGTATATCTACTTGCGTTATTTTCAGGGATTTCATTTGTGATTAAAGCACTTATTACTCCAATAAATATAATAGTGATTATATAAACCAATCCAATTACAAAACTTTTGAGGATTATTGAAGAATATTTATTAACTGTATCCATAATTCACCTATTAAGTATCACTTAAAAGCTTAATAATGCTTTTAGTTTTTGAACGTTTCTTCTTGAGACGGTTATAACCATATCATTGTTCAAAATAATCTTGAGTGAGGTTCCCATTCCCGATTTTATTGATTTAATTGAATTAAGATTTATAATTTGACTTCGATTTGCACGGAAGAATTGTGCAGGATCAATTCGTTCTTCTATTAAATTAAGCGATTTATAGATCAAGGGTTTATTATTTTCAAAAAATACTTTGGTATAGTTACCTTCACTTTCAAACATTATTATCTCATTAATATTTACTAACCAACACCTTTCACCATCTTTTATAAAAACGCGTGAAAGTCGCTTTTCTGTCGGAATAGTTTCTTTATCAAGAATACGTTTTGCTTTTAAAATTGCTCTTTCTAATTCTGAAAGCTTAATCGGTTTTAAGAGGTAATCGAGTGCATTATAATCGAAGGATTTTATTGCATATTGGTCGTATGCAGTAGTAAAGATCACCAAAGGGACTGAATCAAGCATTTCAAGGAGTTCAAAACCATTCTTCCCGGG
>JALNXG010000058.1 GCA_023230485.1 Melioribacteraceae bacterium | reverse complement strand
ACCTGCTTGATAAGCTGCTTCGGTTGTTAAATTGAAATATTCACTAATTGGAAGCTTAACTCTAGCGCCAATTGTATAAATATTTGATTTAGGAACAATTTTCTTACCATCATCAATTATAGCCTTCCAAATCGCATAGGATTGAATATTAATAAGATCAAAGTTACCATTATAATAAAGAGCAGCAGCTTTTTCAGATTGCTCAATTAATTGATAAGAATTATCTCCTTGAAATGAAGGATCAATAACGGGAAAAATTCTGGTTATTACCGCCTTTATCGTTCAGATCGATTGCGTTATCCCACATAACCAAGCGATATCTTTCGGAAAAGCTAATTTTAATTTTTGAAGGTAGATTGCTATTTGTTTGTTCCTGTGCAAAAGTGATTATTGCAATAAAAAGTATTAGACTGAATATTAGATAAAACTGCCTTTTCATTTTATTTGTCCTTGCAATTATCTTAAAGCAATATTTTAATTTCCACAATAGAGTTTAGAATGGTGTCTCGTAACCCACATAACATACAAGCCCCTCTTCTTCAATTAATTTTTTTAACGACAGCATATGTTCATCTGAAGGTGGTTTCTGATCCATAAATTGATAGGTCCTGCCAAGCTCTGTATATTTTGATCCTCCCAGACGATGAAAAGGAAGAATATTAATAACTTCCAGTCCAATTCTTTTAACGAATTTAGCGGTTTCCCTTATATTCTCATCCGAATCATTTAATCCCGGTATTATAGGTATTCTAGGAACAATAAAACCATTCCAATCTTCTTTCGCAGCAAGAGTTTCAATATTTATTAAGATTAATTTATTATCTACACCGGTAAGTTCTTTATGTTTAACGGGGTCCATGTGTTTAATATCCGTAAAAACCCAGTTGATATAATTCATCGTTTCCATGTAATAATCTGTATCAAAACATGAAGTAGTTTCAACTGCGACATGGATATAAGATTTTTTACATCTTTTAAGCAACTCTAGCATAAAATCTCTTTGAAGCAATGGTTCACCGCCGCTAAATGAAACCCCTCCCGTGCCTCCCCAAAATTGACGGTCACGTTGGAATAAATCCATCAATTCGTTAATAGTGTAATACTTGCCGCTTAATAAAGAAGCTTCATGAAGGCATACATCTACACATTCGTGAGTTTTGCAGACATCGCATTTACTTCTATCATGTATTAGTTTTTTATCTTCTCTAATTGTTATTGCATCGGAGGGACATGCCTTAATACAAGCATAGCAACTAACACATCTTGATTCCATATACAACATAACGGGATTGTGGAATAATCCTTCCGGATTGCAGCACCAGATACAATTGAGCGGGCAACCATTCATGAATACAGTGGTTCTTGTTCCGGGTCCATCATGAACAGAATGACCTTGAATATCGAATATCAAACCCTTTAATTCACCTTTGTCTATCGTTACTACTTCTTTCGTATTTTCAACTTGTTCGTATTCTGGGGTTAACATCAAATCACCTTGTGTAATTAACACTCTAAGTTATTTTATGAAATTTGAAGATCCACAGTGATGTGGATCTTCATGAAAATTATTAATGCTTATGAATCAATGATCAAAGAATATCGTTTACTTCAGTTTTTGGTTTAGCAGCCATCGGTAATGTTGTTGCAAGAATTATTGAAAGAATAAATGAACCGAGAGCATAATAAATTGAGTATGTATAGCTGCCCGATATATCTTTTAATAAACCACCGATAAATGATCCAAGAAATGGACCTACACCCATAACCATTAAAGTAGCAAGTCCCCAGATTTTCCCTAATGTCTTTCTTCCATATATAGCTCCTGTATAACCAACAATACCACCTGGAACAATTGCCCAATAAATAGCAAAGATAAAGCAGGCAATATATGCCCATGTCATTGATGCACCTGAAGCTAATAATAGCAGGCAGGCTATTGCGCCGGTAGTAGGACCAATGATTAACATTATCTTTCTTCCTTTAACTTCATTACCAACTTTTTGAACTACTTTATCAGCAACAAAACCAAGAATAGGCATACTAAAAATTCCAATTAATCCAATTATTGCATAAACATTTACAGCGGTATCTCTTGTCCATCCTAAATCAGCAGTCCAATAGCTAACTACTTGAGTCCATATTAAAAATTCACCCATCATAGAAGCCAAAAAAGTTATGATTGCAGCCCAGATTGCATATTTAGAAAAAGCTTCTTTTGTTGACCAGATATACTCAGTTTTTGCCGTGCCTCCTTTAGGTGTTGGCAATTCACCAAATGCTTTCATGCCATAAGACTCAGGAGTTTTCTTTGCTAAAACTACTGCTAAAACTAAAGCAGCAAACATTATTACCGATAAAAGGACCATTGCACCTCTCCATGCATCAGGTTCACCACCGGATAAAGCGTCTTTAGTAACAAATGCTAAAACTAATTGTGCCATTGGAGCTCCGGCAAATGCAATTCCCCACATAGTGCCATATGATTTTCCAACGTACCACATACGAACAGATACTGTTGAAGTAACCCATAGCATACCGGTTGCAATACCTGCTATTAATCCAAATGTAAATAGATAGGCTAAATGAGAATGCACCATACTTGTAAGCCAAAAACCTAATGCACCAAAAACGGCTGCAACTGCATAAACAGGTTTCGTTCCCCATTTATCAAGTATCATTCCTGCAAAGAAAGCAGTGATCGCATAAAACACCATCATTAATGAGTAACCTAAACTTACTTGTGCTTGCGTCCATCCAAGATCAACACTCATTGGCCCTTTAAGAATGGCAAATGTTGCACGATATCCGAACAAACAGAACACAGCTAACCAAGATGCAGCAACAACCGACCATCCGTATCTTCTTGCTTTACTATTTTCCATATTCCTTCTCACTTTTTAAATATTTTCGGCTTATAATTTAAAATAAAAACGAAGAGTGCAAGTTTGCACCCTTCGTCTATCACAAACCGATTATAATTTGTTTGAATACATTTCACATGTAACAGCTACCATGTCGGGATAAGCAAAGAATTTCGGGTTACTCATCGAGCTTTCACAAATTCCCATCAGCTCACCATCGTCTTTAAAGTTTTTGCAGTTTTTGCATTTTGGCATTACTTCATAGCCGTTCGGTGCTTCTTTATCTGCCATTACTATCTGACCGGTTAAATGATCTATTCCTTTTGTAACATCAATCGGAACGTAATTACGGGCATCTCTATATAATAGATTTTCCATTTTTCTATACTCCTTCATATTCTGTTCTTGCAATTAATTCGTCCTGTACCGCCTTACCAATTTCCACCCAGTACTGAGTAAAACCGGCGACGCGTACCATTAAGTCTCTGTAATTTTCCGGATTCTTTTGTGCTGCTGCTAATACTTTTGAATCAACGATATTATACTGAATATGAAAACCGCCTTTTCGCATATAAGCTCTTGTAAGGGCAAGTAATTTTTTTGATCCTTCAATTCCTCTTATTGCTGTTGGATGGATCTTAATATTCAACTGTGAATTTTGGGATTGTGCATGATCCCAAATAGATGCTGAGTTCAATAAAGCATATGGTCCATTTCTATCGGTTCCAGGGAATGCCGACATTGAGGCGTCTGCAAATGTAGTTCCGGAAAGACGGCCATCTGCTGTTGCCAATGTAGCTGAACCCATTGCGCCGTGTGTTGAAACAGAAATTTGGCAAGGATACATATTAAGACCATAAAGGGATTCGTAATGCGTTGCATCTTCGCAGAAGAATTCTTCCCACTCCAACAAAATATTATCAGCAAATTTATCATCGTTGCCATATTTAGGAGCTTGCAATACTTCGAAATGTAATTTTTCCCATTTCCCGGCATCATTATTCTTTCTTTCCTGATCTGCCAAAGAAAAAGAGTTAACTTCGCTAGCATCTTTAAATCCGAAATTATCAAGTATAGCATCTTTAATAGTATCTAAAGTTTCTGATTTATCATCGTAAACAATTTTCTTTAAAGCAGCTAGCGAGTTAACCATTGTAATAGTACCTGCACTTTCAATACTGAATGTTCCGTTGTATCTATACCCTAATTCATTTATAAGATGACCTTTGTCCAAACAATCCGGCTTCATTAGTGAATTGAGAATCGCCATATTGTTCTTTCTCCAGACATCATGCTGAATATTATTGGTCCATGTTAGAACCTGGCAAGTTATTTGCCAATATAATTTGAACTGTTTCCAAAGTTCTTCATAGGTTTCAAGTTTACTATTATGTGGTTCATATACTTTTTCTTTTGTTCTAGGGTCAATACCATTAAACAGAACCAATTCAAGTACTTTTGGCATTGATAGAAAATGGACACCTACACTAGTGGGTTGACCAGCACCTCCGGGAATCCAATACTCTTTCCCGTTCAGATGTAATAGTTCCCATACACTTGGAGATGTTTCAAGACAACCGCCAATAGCCCATGATCTAACATCTTCAAGATTCATTCCTTCTTTACAGTATTGCTTCATTAAAAATTCTTGCGCAATCACAGTATTCATGAATGCCGGATAGCCGGTTCCACATTTAATTACTTCCATTGCAAGCATTAAAAAATCTTCAGGGAGTTTTTCATCATAAAGAAGTGCAATTGTTGACTGAGGCATTGCGTTATTTGCTGAAGCCTCAAGAATCAGATATTCAAGACGGTTAACTGCTGATTGACCTTCTCTATCTAATCCGCCAACAGAAACCGTATTAAATGTATTACCGGATAATACACCTCCAACAACACCTGTTGAAGCGAAACAATCAATAGACGTTTTTACAATTCTATCCTGTTCTAACAATTCAATTGCTTCATCCTCAGTAAGTCTTCCTGCTTCAATATCCTGTTCAAAATAAGGGTATAATACTAAACCAATTCTTCCCGGCGACATTCCGGAAATTGCATCTTCATTCAAGACACCGATATGAAGAGTTTCAATCATCTGGAAAGCTTCAATGAAAGTTCTAGGTGGATTATGTTCTATCCATTCTAATCTTTCAGCAATGCTTTTGTATTCCTCTTTTTGTTTTTCGTCTTGAGTAATTTTTTCTAATCTGTGTGCTTCCTTTGCATAATTATTAATCCACTTCTGCATTCCTTCAATAACAAGAATAATAGCTTCGTAATTATAAAGACGGTTCATTCCAACCATTCCGTCCCCATCTGCCTTGCCTGCTACTTTATCTTTCAGCTCTTTAGCAATTTTAATGATACCATCGAAGCCATATTCTAACGGATAATAATAGTTAATAATTTCACGGCCCTGTGGCAATGTAAAACCGGAATCGAACATACAAATAATGCTTCTCATTATTTGCTCCTTGGTTTTATATTCGGGGACCATTTTCTCATACTTATTACCTAAATCGTCTACCGATTTACCATACCACATTTTCGCTAATTTTAATAAGGCAGGAATTTCCTCTTGACGCATACCGAATTTACCGGCTATAGAAATTACTTTACCAAAACTCTTAGTTACGTTTCCGCCGCCTTGTCCAAACTTGGAATGTTCGTCAACAGAAGCAGAACCTCTTTTTAAAGCTTCCTTATAAAACTCATCTTCATGAGCCATGTAAAATCCTTCTGATAACCATGGCATTGGGAAAGATCCACGGAAATATGATGCTTTGTGCATAACCAATAATTCACCGGGATAAATTGCTGGTGTTGAATGAGAAAAGGCAGATTTTAATGCCATCGCTCGGCGAACAACTGGAATCTCACAATCATGCATCATATACTCACGTGTATACCAGTAAGTGAATTCATTATTTGCCGAAGATAATGTATCCATGAAAATATCTTTTAGCTTTTTTATTCTGGGATGCGGTTCTCGTTTAACTTCGCGATCAACCATTTTTTCTGGTGCTGCTCCACCGGACTGCAAGTCCATAGAGATTCCAGCATTAGCCAGTACCTCTTTCAATTTTTTTGACATGTTATACCTCCTATAAAGGTTACATTTATTACATATACAAAACAGGGGTTATTGATTTTGTACTTTGATCCTTTCTCATAATTAAGATCATCTTATATTGTCCTTGATATTTTATTACGAACACCTATCCTTGTTCAATCACCTCTGGTTCTAAATAGTTTTTTATCGTTACAACTGAACGTACAACATATTAGTGTCCTTTATCAATCAGCCAAAGGGATGAAAAAGGAACTACATCTTTTGATGGGTTTATTAAAAGGAAATTTCTATCAACAAATCAGAGGAAGTATGGTTAAAGTAGTTATATAGGAAATAGATCCGGATTCTTTTCAATTCAATATTCATTCTATTGTTACAATAGAAGGGATTGAAAATTCAAATTTATTTAAGTGATAGTATATTTCATTTTGATGAAACGCCTTAAAATTGTTCCCGTCTGCATGTGATGTGTTGGGATAAAAACCAAACATAAACTGAAATGTCGGGAAAATAAGGTGTTCATTTTTTATCTTGAAGCCAATTCCATATCCTTGATAAAGCTTACTAGTAAATAATGAATTATTATTTGAAGAGATCAGAGCAAGATCAGCAAATGTAATAAATGCCAATTTAAAACCTAAAAATTGAAATGGAGCAAAAATATCAACCTCATAATTCAGTAACAACTTTTTTCCTCCTTTTAAGTAGTCGTCCGAGAAGCCCCTGATTCCACTTTCATTATTGATGTTCATAATATCACGTGGTCTGATCGGATCATAACTGTAGGAATAATTGCTTCTAATGTATTGTCTCCATTTCCATTTGCCGACAACATTAAAATTTGAGAAATACATCACTTCCATAATGTAGGTAAGATTTAACCATTTTTGATTGCTGCGGAATGCTCCAATTTGAAAACCCCCGTAAAAATAACCTAAAGGATCATTGTGGAAACTATAACCGCTCTTAAATCCATAATATGGTCTACTGGAATTTGAACCTACTTCGTAGCCGTAGAGAAACGCAATCATATACACCAGTGGAATATCCTCAGTTTTTCCAAGACCGAATATGTATTGATCCTGATAATATTTTCTATTGGAATATCCAATACGACTCATATAAAATGTATTATCCTGAAATAAATTCAGTGTATCCAATCTTGGCTTCTGACTGAATACATTTCTAGTAATTCTTCCTGAGACATTAAATGCATTCTGATTTTCTTCACTTGAATCAAACTGTCTTAAGTTAAATGCGTATCCCAGCCAATAATCCTGTTGGTTATAACGAACAGTTTCTATAAGCCCTGATGAATTCAATATTTCAGGATATCTGGTGTTTTGCCAGTGTTGTTCTATACCTCCTGCCCAACTAATAATTTGTGAGAGAAAATTCCTGCCGATGCTTACGCCATATTGTTCTCTATACATATCTGTTGAATAATAAATATTTGCAGAAAGAAATGTCCTTTCAATGTTGTCGAAGGTATAACTGCCATCCCAGTCCCATCCCCGTGTAAGTTCACGATCAAAATTAAGCCCACCGTAGAACTTATTGCCGTATCCAAGAAAGTTGATATCATAAATAGAAACACTTCCGTTTTTATTTCCGGGACTGTATGATACACTGCCATTTAAACTCCAGACATCCTGAACATATACCATAATGTCGACGCTGTCAACAATGTTCGCTATCGGTTTTGGAATAATCCTTACATCATAGACATAAGGACTTTCTCTAATTATCCTTTCACTTTCCAAGATGTAAAAGGGAATAAATATCTGTCCCTCAAAAAAAATCAGTTTGTTTTTAATAATCCATTCTTTTGTGTTTATATGAAGAGAATTCCCACTGTCCTGTAACCAGCTTCGGATTGTATCTTTTGGGTTATATACTGATGCTCCAAATACATCCAGAATTTCAATATTAATTTTTCTAATAATTTTTCCTGTAAAATTTTTGATTATTTTTTTGTCAGGATCAGTAAGTGTGATCTCGGATTGTTGTTCATCATCTCTTACTATAATTGACTTTAAGATATGCCAAAAAAAATTATCATTCTCCGATTTGTCTTCAATGTCCCGGACTACCTTGCTAGTATCTTTAGATTCAACGATTTTTTCCTGCGCAATCAGAAAGTCTGATATGCAGATAATAAAAATGCTGATAGTAAGAAAAAGGTTAATAAATTGTGATAGGGTATTTTTCAAATTAATCGGATTAAGCATGTGCTGCTGATAGAATCCGCGCGTATTTCTTCCATTCGCTATCCTTTTGAATTTATCCATTACGGTGGTTTTCAGTAATTATAAAAAAGCTGTTCTTGTAAATCCACATCAATTTTTAGTATAGACCATTCCGACACGGTTAATTTTTACTTCTTGTAAAGTTTAAAATATTCCCGAACTTTTGCTACAATCTGGTTGTCGGTCATATTATCTACCGTTTCAATATCAATTATCTGTTTATTTTTTATTTCATTTTCAAGACGTTTCTTAAGCTCATTTTTTGCATCCCCAGGGCCAAAAACAAAAATTGATTCTGCATCTTGTACAAATTTTATCACCTCATCATAGTATTTGTTAATGAAGTTTGTATATCGTCTATCGCGAATATTATCTTCAGAGTCATTATTTGTCCCCCCGTAAGTTAGTGCATCGTTTTCAATATTGGAGTTGATACGATTTGTTTTCTCACCGTCTTCAGTGAGACTTACAATAATTGCATTTCTGTGATCGATCCATAAACCCATATTTGTTTTCATAAAAATTATTTTCTCCTATTGCTAATGTAAATCACTTCTCCGCCGAAATTTACATTTCAGATTCGGTTTGATTAGTTTTGTTATTCCTTTGGTCGCGTTGACGTCCGAGGATGCTTTCAATCATATTTATTAATTTGTCGATAGCACCGTCGAGTGCCTCGTTCAAGGTCTCCGCATTGTCAGTAACTCCAATGGGCTGACGTCCTTTAAGTCGTGCTTCTATCATGCAGCGTTTGTCGTTCTTACCGTTCTTTTCACCATCTTCATCTTTCAGATGGACTTCCACACTAGTAATGTGTTCGCTAATTCGACTTAATGCACTCTTAATTGTGCTGCTAAACTTATCAATTAGAACTTCATTACCCTGAATATTATGTCCAGTATTTATTTGGATATTCATAATTATCTCCCTTTATAGATGTGTTGATTTTAGTTAACAAAAATTTGACGACAACTGGTTATAATTTTAGATTCCACATGTAAAAGAACAGCCAATATCATATATCACCGGGTACGAAAGTGGCCGTGAAGTAAAAATCGTCTTTACCCTAATCACTTCTCATTCCAGTTTCAACCGGCTAAAACTAATTTCTCCTTACCGGCCAAAAAAATAACACCGCCGATTACCATTACTCCCAGACCAATAAATGTTGACCAATTTGAAGAATGATTATTGTCCATCATTACGTGAACACCGCCCACATCCATTACTTCATCTCGTGTTACATAATTAAACCCGGTATATAAAGTCAGTATCAGACCGATAAATAAAATTACAAGTCCTATCTTTTTAGAGAAATCAGATGCTTGTTGCTATTTTTGGTTTATTACATCGTCTAGAGCTTTTTTAACGGCATCAAGGTCATGGTTAAACTCTCGTTTAAATCCTTCCCAATTATCTTTACCTTGAAAATTATATTCGCTTATTCTTTCTTTTAGATTGGTATTTTTTTCATCCAAGGACAATATTTCATTTTCATATTTAGTCTTAAAAGTTGAACTCGCAGTTCTCAGTTTTACCTTAAAATCATCAATATTTTTTTGGATTTCGTTAATTTTTAAGTCAGAATCTGTCCTAAATTGCTGCCATTCTTTGTCATATTCAGCACGAGCATCTCTTAAATCTTGCTTTGCTTCATCAACTTCCTCTTTAGCATCCTTAACATTTTCTCGATTGCTTTCACAACCGGTATAAACTAATCCCGTAAATAGTAAGATAACCGATACAATAAAATATTTCGTTTTCATGGTACTCCTCATTTTCTTAATAGACTGAAATATTAATTATTAATAGTGAGCCAATGAGTTTTTCTTAATAACAAAAAGGCTTCACTATCGCCATGTTATAATATCATGGAATTTTGAATTGTTCAATAAGGCAAAGGATTGAAAAGAGAACTACATCTTTTGGGTGAGGATCAATATATACGATGTTGGTCATAGTAATTTAAATATCTGAGTTATTGCTATCAAACATGCAATAGATCCAATAAGAGTTATTATCTTATTTTTTGGCAACTGTTTCCATTAATCTGCCAGTTGAAAAAAGTGTTGCATTTATGGCTGAGCCTGTCGAAAATGCTGCTGCAATAGTTACCAAAATCAATCCTGTAATACCAAAAGCTTGTTTTCCTGCAATAGATAAGGCAACTTCTTTTTCCTGAATTAATGTTTTTGCACCAACCAATTACTCCTAAAACTGAAAAAATTCCACCACCCACTATTCCTCCCACAGCCATCGACCATGTGGCATTGAAACTCATTTTTTTATTTTCTTTTGTCATATCACTTCTTCACATTTGATTTTTAAAATATTTATATGATCCGGTTACCACGATGTTGGATATCTTTCTTCCAAGGAACATATCTTTCCAATAATAAATTTCTATTGTCACAGCTTTTGTTGCAAATAATTTTATTGTAAAACCACAATTTAGTGATTAGAATAGCAGGTCTAACGACTTGCCTCATCCAAAAGATGTAGTCCATTTTTCATCCCTATGACCGATTGGAAAACGTTTATATACATTATATATTATTAACGTAGTAAAAGAAGTAATTGTTTCGAGTTATCAGCTAAAAATGTTAAACTATTTGAGAGGTTATTATGGCAGAAATAAAAATTGAAAAGAAAAAACTGGCGTGGCTATGGGTTTTATTAGGTATTATCGTAATTGCACTTCTTGTTTATTTTCTGGTATTTTATAATTACGATGAGGGAATGAATGAAACTCCCCAAACATCTGAACTTATGGATAAGAATGATAAAGACCTCATAAGTGTAAAAGAAGATAATAGTACCGTTATCGCATTCATAAATTTTGTGGAAAACGATAAAAATAAAATGAGTCTTGACCATGCTTATACTAATGAAGCACTTTTAAAATTAGTCGCAGCTACAAATGCTATGGCCGGAGAAGTTGGATATGATGTTCAGGCAGATTTAGAAAAGGTGAAGGGATATGCAGAAATGATTACTAAAGACCCGTTTGAAACTACACATGCAGATAATATTAGAAAAGCAGATGACATTTTAGCCAACGTATTGCAAAATATTCAAAAAGAAAAATATCCCGGATTGACAAACGAAGTTACAGAATTAAAAAATGCTTCGGAATCTATTAAGCCCGGTATTCTTACTCTTAATCAGAAAAATGAAGTTAAAACTTTCTTTGCTAAAGCAGCAGACCTGCTCAAAAAAATGAATTAAATATTTATAAAAGGGAAAAAATTATGCCAGATAAAAATAAGAACCTGTACTATTTAGAAGATCTTCCGGATTATAAAGTTGCATCCGATTATCATGATGTGAGAGGTTGGGATGTAATAGATGCTGAGAATCGCACCATTGGGAAAGTAACTAATCTATTGGTTAATAAACATTTAGAACGTGTTGTATATCTTGATGTTGAAGTGGATAAATCTTTGATAGAAATTGGTTACAAAACTTACCAAGTTCCTGCAAGTGAGGGTGTGCATGGATTCTTAAACGAAGATGGAGACGATCACCTTATCGTCCCGATTGGAATGGTGAATTTAGATAAAGAGCAAAAGAAGGTACTTACAAACCAAATAAACTATAATACTTTTGCCAAAGCAAAACGGTTCAATAGTGGAAGTGCAATCGATCGTGATTACGAATTTATGTTGTTCCGCCATTATACTAGCAATGATGCAATTGATTTAGCGATTATCGATGAAGAATTTTATAATCGTAAAGAGTTTGATAATTCTTTAAATCGAGAGGACACTAAATAATTCTAGATTCACGAGAAGGCTCAACTACATTTCGTGAGAAATTAAATGGCGAAAAAGCCAACAAATATTCTTCAAGGGCTTAAATATTCTTTAAGCCCTTTTTCTTTTTAAATTTTTCAACTTCTCACTGAAATGGGTTTTCAAAAACTTTCCGATGAACTGAAAGAATATCCCGAAATTAAGCTAAAAATAAACGAACCGGGACTCTCTGATGTAGTGCTTCGACTGCATTTGTGGTGTAAGTTCCATAATAATAAATCATTTCTTGGTTATAGAAGTTGTGAATTATTTATCCCTTTTCCTGAAGCTAAGCTACGTTCGGCTATGCCTCACTACGTTTAGCTTCTAAGTCTTCTTTAACCATTTACACAAAATTACTTACACACCCTTATTCACCTGCGCTGTATCTCGTCCATATCGCCTCAGCATAGGCTTTTACTCCATCAACATATTCATTGCTTCGGTTATAAGCAAAAATAGCTCGGTGTCTGCTTCCTTCTGTATCTCCATAATGCCCAACTTCCACTAAATAATTTGCGGCACTATAAATGGCATCATTAAAATCAAAAAGATTTATCTCCCCATTTCTATCGCCATCAACTGCATAGACTAAATTATAAGGCATAAATTGAACAAAACCAATAGCTCCACCCCAACTGCCGATCTGTTTCAATGGGTCTTGACCCGTGGATTTACATATTCTAAGCAATGAAGCAAGGCTTTTTGCCGCATCCTTTCTTCTAAAATCGAGCCGCCTCTTTTGTTTTTCCATTTTTGATGGATCATCTAATGGATTATCTTGACCGGAATTTTTAAGCTGTCTGATTGAATATTCTTGAGCATAATCCATTAATGTAATTTGTCCTAAGAACACATTGAATATCTGAAAATTGCCTGTAAATTCGCCGAGACCCGATTCCCACATTAATATTGAAACAATATCTTTTCTCGGGATTTTATATTTCGATTCCACTTCTGAAAGAACATTCTTATAATCATGAAGGAATTTTATTCCGGCTAATACACGCTTTTCTTGTAAAAATACTTTTGTAAAATCCTCATGCTCTTTTTTTTGAATCATTTCATTTAAGGGAGTAGCATATTTAATCAACTTATCAGCATAAACAATTTTTGCACGTGAGTCATTAAGCAGTTCTAAAAATTCATTTCTTGAAACAGGAGTGCCTGTACCTTCTTGAGTCCCAAGCTGATCTAAAAAATTGGCTATATAATCATTTCTTGGATTGCCCTCTTCATCTAATATATATTTTGTGGAAAGCTCCCAGCTGTTTGAGTTTGAAACAAGCTCTTTATAATTAATCTGATATTCGTTAAATATTTCTTCTTCGTTTGTTGCTGTTTCTTCAAGAGGGGTTTCATTTGTTGTATTGTTTTGAACCACAGGTGGTGCCGATTCAATTTCGTCCGAATTAAAGAAAATAAAATAACCGCCAACAATTAAAATGATCATGATTACAGGTATTAGGAATAGAGGATTAAATCCTGAGTTTTGTTTCCTCTGCGGTGATCTTGAAAACTCCGGAGGTGGAGATGTTACTGAACCCATCTCTTCCGTTGGAAGTGGTATCTCATACGAATCCGAAGAAGGTCCGTCTTCCAATGGCTTTTTTAGTTTTGGTTTTACTACAACCCTAACCTTTGGTTTTACAGGCGGTTTATTCTCAATGGATTCCGAAAGCTGAACACCGCAATCTCCGCAAAACTTTTTTTCGTCAGAAAATTCTTTATTACACTTCGGGCAAGTTTTCAATATATTAGATTCAGTTTAGTGTTTAATTAAATTTATTCGTTATGTCTGATATATCAAACTTACCACTAATTTCTTGAATTTCAATTTTACCGAGTAAAATATCAAAGAAAAAGTCCCTTAATTTTTCGAATGTTAATGGGATTGTTTCCCCCTTCTGATTCACTCCTAAATCGTAATTCTTTAATAATTGTGCACCCAGACTCGCAGCAGTGAGCAAGAAATGATTTTGGAATTTATCCATATCTAATAGATCGGCGGCTAAGACTTTCCCAATCACTGTATAACTCCGTAATGTCTTTTGCATTTCATCATTCGAAAGAGTTGTCTTCAGTTCATCGGTATTGATATTTATCTCAATTTTACCCGAGATAGGGGATTGAGGCAGCCCTTTATAAAGTGAACCAAGATCAGCCAGACTAAGATTAAAAAATTTTGAACCCGGGATAGAACTGATTTTTTCAATTGAAAAAGCACTCGGAAGAAGTAGAAAAATCTGTTGAGCTATTTTTACCGAAGGGCTATTAAAAGTTCCTACAATTGAATTTGTCAATTCAATATTTTGAGTGGCAAAAACTCCTCCAATAACAACACAGTTTTGCAGAATTATATCATCCGCATAGATACTGCCCGCAACAAAAGCATTATATAGCGTGACACTTTTGGCGTTGATATCAGAATAAAAAGTCAAACTGCATTTCGGTGCTCTTGCCACAATTGAATTTGCTGAGCCAACACTTTTCTTAAAAGAGATATTCCCTGTGGCATCGCTATTAATATACATTTCCAATTGAGTAAAAACCGCTCCACGTATCTCGGTTTCCCCCTGTTGGATCTCTAATTTGTGAGCATAGACTGCCCCTTCAATAACCGTATTACCTTGAATAGTTATTGTCCTTCCGAGTTCAGAAGCTTTTTCGGGCAAGATTGAACTTTTTACTAAGTTGTTATTCAGAAGCACATTATTTTCGTTAAACCGAAGCTCTTTTAATTCTTCCATAGTATTCTATTTTTTTGTTATTAAACGTTAATTACTTTTATAGCACTAATCTTTGCAATTTTTTGGATCGTTTCTTTTACTCTTTCCGAATGAAGATCACCCCCCGGCACTCTTTTATTAAGCTCAAGATTAAAAAAGATATTTAAATTCTTTTCATCATCTTTTGCTATTTCATTCCATTTTACCTTGTCCGAGGATAGCTTACTGATTAATTCATCTTTACTTCTCTTTGAATTAAGAGACGGATAAAAATCGGTTACAGATATATTTTTATCTATCTGGTTATTTATGTTTCTCGTTTCAATAAAACATACCGGCACGAAAATAGTATTGGCTGCATCTTCATTGATTGTATTTTTTTTAATTACTACATTCAAACTCTTTTGCTGTATAAGGAATAATCGTGCTTTATTAATGCTGTCTAATGCGTGTTTCTTAGTGTATGAAGTGCTTATTTTTGTATTAAATCCATTACTTTCCGGTCCAAAAACAGTAACGGTATTTACTAATAAATTATCCGTAGTTCTAATTCTTTGTTGGTCGGTTATTTTTCTGAAACTAAATGTCGGTTTATCTAATTCATTAATTCTGTTTGAAAGTTCATGATTAAGGTCTTCAAAAACTTTCATATAGCGACCTGTAATTCTATTGTAATCGCCTTCCATCTGTTTTTTCTTAGAGCGAGTAGTCTGTGCCAATTCCTTAAGATGAAGGAGCTGCGCCTCAACATTTTGAGAAAGTTCCGCTACCTGTTGGCTAATTTCGGATCTTATATAACTAAAAAATCCGCCAATAAGTGTTTTGGAAACTTTCTTAGCATTATCATTGATTGATTTTATCTCGGCTGCTTCGGTGGCAATCACGGCTCCGGTAAGTAAATTAATATTATTTTCGCATCTTCCAACGCTATTATCAAAAGGGACAGTATCCACATCTATATCAACATAGATAGGAATATTGACTGTTGCCGATGTAGTCCCCCCATTTTGCGATGCCGGATAACGAACAGATACTGTTTCGGATACTGTATGACTATAACTTCTTCTATAACTCATCTTATTATCGTCTAAATAGTTTGATATTTATTTGATTGATATAATTTCTGTGCTAATTCCACCACTCTTCGAGATCTATTCGAAGCGTTAAGATATTTATTAAACTCATTTCTGATTTCCGGCATTGCTTTGCTGCTATCTTTCCAATTTAATTGAGCTGATTCATTAAAGATTCTGTTTTTGATGGCAGCTTTCGTATTATTATTTAAGAGAACATCGGAAATCACGACATCTAAATTTTTGTGATCACTTTTATCCCTATTGCATTCATAAATAAGAATAGGAATGTAAGAGATGCTCTTTTCGTTAGAATCTATCCCATTAATTAAAATCTGGTCGGTTAGTTTTTTTTGCATATTCATTTCGTGAATAAAACTTCTCATCGAATTAATAACATTTCGTCCTCTCCATTTTACGTTAGAGGAAACTATTTTTTGACTAAAGGAGATCGATTCCAATTGTGAAATTGGGATTGTGGCAGTTAGGTATTTTGTTCTATTGGAAATCTTATCTACTTCTTTGCATGCAAAATCGGTAGTTGGTTTATCAAGCTCAAAAACTCTGTTTTTCAGATTCACATTAAGAGAATTAAAAAGTTTTAGATACCTAGCAGAGATCATAGCATAGTCTTTTCCCATTCTGTTCTTAATGGAAAGGAGTGCTTTCTTTTGTTGCACTAACTGCAATAGATTGGAATCAACTTCACTTTTTAGCTTTGCCAATTTTTGTGAAATTTGGGAACGGATAAGAGAATAGAAACCTCGATTAATATTATTACAAACAAGATCAGAGGCATTATTCTCCGCTGCTATCACAGCAGATTGCATCGCAATAACTGCCCCCGTGGTTCCATTTACATGGCGTGAAACACTGTTTAATTCATCAGCCATCGGCTGCGTATCGACCGTATAATTAAATGTTGGCATAGTTTTATTTCGTATAATATTAGTGTTTTGTTAAAAATATTTATTTATACTACATATCTTTTAGTTTTCTTACCACTTTAACTTCTGCGCCTGCTTTTTTGAATTCCGACATAATCGAGAATGCTTCTTCTTGTGTAGTCGCAATAAGGATCCTATCCTCATCTCTATCAAGAAACTCTATCGCTTCGTCATTATCAAATCCGGTTAATTCACATATCGTATTTATTAGGTCATTTTTTCTTTTCCCAAGAGCTACAATTGAAATCTCATATTCATAAAGGTCTTCATCATCTTCCTCTTTGCTCTCTACTTCTTCTTCATTCTCTTCCTCTTCTTCGACATTCTCTGCCTCTTCATTCTCTACTTGCTCTTCGCTCGCTTCAACTTTATTAGTTTCTTCAACTTCACGATCTTCTAAATAATGGAGTTCGTCTTTATCTATTTCATTTTTAGAGACTGTATCCGTGCCGGTAACAGTTGGCTCACTGGCTTCATTCTTTTGTTCCACATTCGCAGCGGCAGGGGACTTGGCTTCTTCTTTTCCTTCTTTCCCTGCTTTTTTATTATTTTTATTCTGAATGTTTGGAGTAACTTTATCTATTAATTTTCCACTTAGTTCTTCCAAAGCATTTATCGCAATCGCCGGCAGATTCAATGATATATGTTCAAAAGTAAGTGGTTCTATATTTGGCACCGGAGGCATCTCTGAACTCTTTGCAAAAAGAGGGTTAACTGCAATTAATGGTTTTCTTCTCTCATCAATAATATTTACTTCACTTGCCGCCACTGCATTATCCCGTGCATTGCCATCGCGCAATAGTGCATCGTAATAATCGATATGTTCAAATTTTTCGGCTTTCATTTCGATATCTTCTTTCAAGCGATCCATATAAGCTTCAAAATCTATCTGAACATTATGAAATTCTTTCGATTGCAATTCAAAAGCTGCTAATGTATCGGCTGAATTATCGGTTGCACTCACTACTGTTGCATCTAAAGAACCGCCGGAACTCTTCATACTGTCTTCCGTTTTTCTCAATGATTCCATTGTATTATATGCGGCTACATAATCTCTTAAACTGCTTCTCATTAAATTGATTAGATCAGCACTCTCGGCTCTATTCCTTCCATAAAAATCTTCCGTATCTTGATGCCATTTGTTTAGATAATTTATTTTCTGGTCTTTTATATGATTATAAATCTTCATTCTTTCAATTCTGTTTTCATTCATCAGGTTTTGAACCATTGGAGCAACTATCTCTTCGTGTATTTGATGAATACCAAATGGGAAATTGGTAGAACTGCCATCTTCGGCTACCCAACTATCTGAAAGAAGATTATATTTTAAACGAGAACTATCTTTTAATTGGAATGGAATATAATCTTGAACCGCCTCGCCATAATTAAAGTTTTCGTTTTTAATTCTCTCTATCTCAGATGCTTCTAATACCGGCGAATAATGATTATAAGGTGATTTAAGAATTTTGAAAAGAAGCTTATTTGATTCAAATATAATCTTATCGGTAGAAGCTATTTTCATAGCCGAAATAGCTTGAACCGAATTTGCCATCGTAATCATTAACCCTTTTAATACATCTTCAAATTGAGCCGTATCTCTGGCAAGAGAATCTTTGAGCTTATTTAATTCTTGAAATTTATTGATATCATCTTTATATTTATTTTGATCGAACACTTCAAAAACGGGGGTATCCTTTGGAACTTCGCTCGTTGCAAATTCCTTTATAAAATTAAGATATTTACTTTCATTGGCAACCAGAGGAAGCGAAACTGAAGTAACATCCAAATCGTCCATACAATAAGATATTGTCCTAAGGGTTCTATCTAAATTACCAAAATAATCATGCTGATTAATTTGCTGCATCGAGCGGGAATATTGTTCGGTATCAATCTCCTCAATTTCGTTAGATGTTTCCACCATTGGTGCTTCAGTTGAGAGTTTTTCGAGTTCCGATATCTTTTCGATCAAAAGATCGTTTTGCTTTGAAAGCTGAAGTTTCACTTCCGATTCTTCTACCATGCCTGTATGGTCAACTATAAAGCTTTTGTCTTCATATTTTATTTGGCTTGCCACAGGGACATAAGCAATGCCTAATTTGCTTACTTTATAATCTCGGAAAATCTCGTTGTGCAGCTTTTTAAATTCATCAATGCGGCTCTCAATATCAGCAATCTGTTTTACTAATCCTTTTTCCTTGAACATCATAACGAAAAAACCAATTATAGTAATAAGTAAAACCCATTTCCATAATTTTGCTTTCTCTAACTGTTGATTAAGAGCCGTTTTTTCCTCTTCTAATTTTGCAATCTCTTTTTCGATTCGTTCTTCTTCTTGAACAATTTTTTCTGCAGACTGTAAATAGTAATCGAATAATAGTTTTGCTTGATCTTGTTCCACACTGCTTGATTCAGGGAATATCTTACCTTTTATCATGTTTCCTTTCCTTGTAAATTTGTTCACATTGTTGAATTACTTCAACAATCTTTTCATAATTAAAGGGAGTATCTAATAAACAATCATTTATTTCGTTTATTGTGATTAAATATTTATTTTCTAATTCCTTTGCTCGGGTGGTGTTATTTGGATTAATAAATCTAAGTCCCTCGTTTAATTCGGTTATTCGCTTAAAGACATCGGTAGGAATATCTTTCATCAATTCTAATTTTGATAGGATTTTTCCTGTCCGATTTTTCATTTCGTTCAAATTGCTTCGTAATGCTTTTTCTTCCTCATAAACTTTCTCAACTTTATCGGCAGCTATTAACGAAAAGAATAATCCTCCGGCAAGGGCAAAGAGAAGTGCGCATTGAATTATTAACTGACTTAAAAACAAAAAGGAATAAGAGATATTCAGAATCACTATTGCTGAAATAGCTGCAATAGTATATAAAATGACCGTAAACCATCTAATACCTATTGAGCCGACAGTTTTTTTGTGAGAAGATTTTAGGTCAATAATCGGTATAAATAAATCGATAAAATAAAGAGAATAGATAAGTGAGGAGACAACTATATTAAGTGCAAGAATATTGGAATCGAGATTTCTTCCGAAATGTAAGAAACCAACAATTATTACTGCTTCTCCAAAAAGGAGAATTAAAATTAAGAGAATCTTTTTTGCACCCATTTTCTCATCAAAAATTATTTAAGTTTTCTGCCCGCATTTTGGACAGAATTTAATTGATGGAGTTAATTGCACTCCGCATCTTGTACATTTTCCTTGAAAAACAGGTTTTCCGCAATTACCGCAAAACCCGCTTCCGCTTGCAACAGGTGAATTACAATTGGGACAGATTACTTGACTCTGAAGCAATGCCTGTCCGCAGCTTACACATTTCTTTGCTCTTTTATCATTATCTGTTCCGCATTTTGGACAAGGGCAATATTCATCTCCGCAATGTGGACAGAATTTTAGATTGCTTGTAAATTTCTTTGAACAATTCGAACAATAAACATCGTGAATGGCTGCAGAATTTTCTTGAGATGAATTTTGAGCTGTTTGATTATTCTGATTGAAATTTGGTTGATTATATTGAGGCTGCATCAATCCACCGCCAAGCCCGCCCATTAGATTAGTAGCTACTACTGCGCCTAATAAACCACCACTGCCTTCCCCATTCGACATCCCATTGACCGCATCTTTGGCGACTTCAAAAGTTTGCGATTGCTGCCATGTATATCCGCCGATTGCCTGCGCACTCTGCCTCGAAATTGCATCGAGGACTCGCTTGCCCACTTCGGTCGAACCATCCACTTCCACTGAAGTTAAATAAAACTTAGTAAGTTCAAAACCGATATTTTCCCAGAAGGGGAGCATTATTGTGCGTAAGTGTTCCGAGATATCATCCAAGAAAGCAGAAATCTGTTTTAATCCAATTTTGTTTTTTAACATAAACTGCATTAAAGTCGATTTTGTTTTTGAAGTGAACTCACCAAGAAATTGATCGGTTAGATCTTTCTGACTAAATGAGTCTTTGGTACCCACAATTTTTATTAAAAATCTTTCTGCATCATTTATTCTAAGACCATATCTTCCTTCGGCAACTAATGGAATACCGGTATTATAGTCAGCATCATGAATGTCCATCCGGTTTATAGTCCAATCTATATTATAAGGTTGGAGTTTATTAACGAACCAAACTTCGGCAGTGAAAGGATTGTTTTTCCCGAAAGGGAGTCCATAGAAATTTCGTAATATCGGTAAGTTTTCTGTATTGAGCGTGTGTTTTCCCGGACCGAATTTACCGATTATTTGACCTTTGGAGAAGAGGATAGCTTCTTGTGATTCTTGAACTATTAATTGAGTATAAGTACTAAGATTTGTTTCGGGGAATCTGTATGCAAAAATGGTTTCATCCCCTTGGGGTGCCCACCTTACAAAATCAATAAAAGCCATAGATTACTCTCGCCCTGCGTTTGTAGTAATATGTATTAATTGAAATTAAGAATAAATAAATATCCAATTTAAATATTCGATAATCAAGTATTGATTATCGAATATTAATTCCCCATATTTAATACTTATATAAAAATGCAATAACAGCTAATCACTTCATTTTCCGCATAATAGAACATAACTCCTTAGTAAGAAAAATTCTATCTTTACAATAAAAAAGAAATGAGAAGAACTGAGATTGTTATCTCATAAGTAATACTTTTTGGATTACCGATAATTAAATAAAAAATGAGATTGAATACAATGATATTGAATGAGGAGGGTAGATTGCAAATAATGAATTTAACGATAATGGAATCAAAAATAAAATCATTGGATTAAAAACTATCTTCTTTAAACCTCTTTCAAGTGTCCTGATATAACCTTCGGGACCCGATTGCAATCTGAATTGTGATTACTGTTTATATCTTCAAAAAGCGAGTTTGTTCGGTGAAAACCCAAAACATAGAATGAGTATCGATACCTTAGAAGAGACTATCAAACAGGTGATGAAGCAGAGCGGGTCTTATGTAACTTTCGGTTGGCAGGGGGGCGAACCAACATTAATGGGATTAGACTTTTTCAAAAAAGTTATTGAGTTCCAAAAGAAATATGGCGAAGGAAAAACAGTGGGCAATGGTCTCCAAACAAATGGGATATTAATTGATAATGAATGGGTAAAGTTCTTAAATAAATATAATTTCTTAATTGGACTTTCAATAGATGGATCGGAACATATTCATGACCACTACCGAAAAACTAAATCGCAAAAAGGCTCATGGAAAAAAGTTCTTTCCGCTTCTCAAATACTTTTAGAGCACGGTGTAGAAGTTAACGCACTTACCGTAGTTAATGATTATTCAGTTTCATATCCGGAAGAGATTTATAATTTTCATAAATCTATTGGACTTACTTACCATCAATATATTCCGTGCGTAGAAAGAGATATGTCCGGTCTGAGATTACTTGCAAAATATTCGGTAGAGCCGAAACAATTTGGCGAATTTCTCTGCAAACATTTTGATTTATGAATCCACGATTTTAACGACGAAATCCCTTCAACATCAATTCGATATTTTGATTCCATTTTTTATAACTATGTAGGGATGCCTGCTCCCGATTGTACAATTTTGGCGGAATGCGGTAATTATGTAGTTATCGAACATACAGGTGATGTTTATTCATGCGATTTTTTTGTAGAGCCATCGTGGCATCTTGGAAATCTTCATGGGAATAAAATTATTGAAATGTTGAATTCCTCACGTCAGGATGAATTTGGAAAAATGAAATCGGCCTTACCTCAAAAATGTAAATCGTACAACTACCTAGAATATTGCCGGGGCGGCTGTACAAAGGATCGTGTTAATTCAAACGATCCAAATAAAGTAAGCCATTTCTGCGAATCCTACCTTATGTTTTTTGAACATGCGGATACTAAGATGAAAAACCTCGCCGATAACTGGAAGAAAAATCAATGAGAAAAGAGTTAGTCCTAGCCGATTCTTGTTTAACCATTTACATAAATATTTTTATACTTTTTTAGCAATGGATTCTGAGAGAACGAGCACTCATAACTATTTTATCGATAGCTGCAATATATTAAGCCAAGCTATGATTGCCTCCCAGAGAATGCGAATTGGTGAAAGAATTTCGGTGATGATAGGAAAATAATCGGGGGCATCGCCTGCTATAAAAATCTTTACATTGTATTAAAGACTGCCTAATGGTCTATGAGAAATCCGGTTCGCTTGCCGGAACGCTATATTCACCTGCGCTGTATCTTGTCCATATCGCATCGGCATAAGCTATTACTCCATTAACATATTCGTGGCTTCGGTTGTAAGAAAAAATTGCATCGTGTCGGCTCTCCTCTGTATCACCGTAGTTTCCCACTTCCACTAAATAATTTGCGACACTATAAATTGCATCATTAAACTCAAAAAGATTTATCTCCCCGTTCTTATCGCCATCA
Organism: Melioribacteraceae bacterium; assembly: GCA_023230485.1. Taxonomy (GTDB): domain Bacteria; phylum Bacteroidota; class Ignavibacteria; order Ignavibacteriales; family Melioribacteraceae; genus BRH-c32. The sequence goes on along the minus strand of JALNXG010000058.1, from coordinate 1,751 downwards.
ACTGCATAAATTAAATTATATGGCATAAATTGGACAAAATCATGGGGTCGAATGAACCTTTGCGGTCTCGTGGAACCGTTATATCAATTTCTCCATTATCGTTCTTAAGAGTCTTAGGTGTTTTGCCATAGCGACTGTTACCGGTATTCCTGCCGGTAGGTGAGTATTTATTATAACCGAGATGTTCGGTTAGTTCTGCATCAAGCATACCCTCAAGTGAAGCTTTGATTATTTTCTTGATGGCTCCATTCTCTCCCATCAAGTTATTATAGGTTCTTGCTGTATTAAGATCAGCTCTAAGCTGCTCAATCATCTCAGGTGTAAGTTCCATAATAATAAATCCTTTCTTGGTTATAGAAGTTGTGAATTATTTTTCCCTTTTGCAAGGGAAAATCCTGAAGCTAAGCTACGTTCGGCGATGCCTCACTACGCTTAGCTTCTAAGTCTTCTTTAACCATTTACACAAATGTCGGACAAGTGTTGATTATTGGTGGCGGGGTAGTCGGCAGGGCACTTGGAAAGACACTTGATGAAAAAGATATCGATTATAAAATCATTGAGAAAAATATAGAAAAAGTTGATTCAGATAAATATATCATAGGGGATGCATCAGACAAAAATTTTCTTTTGCTTTCGGGAATTTTGACATCTCCGTTCTTTAATCAGGTCACGGATTGATGAATTTAGATTTTTCACAGTGTAGTAAATGGTGGTGGGATCAATAAATATCTTTTATGTTATAATCTCTTATCTCGGGATTATCGATGCACTTTAATATTTCCAACGAATGATCAAATAGGAAATTTGATTTTACACAACTCAACTGCTGGCGATTGAGTTCTTCGACAAAATATCCGCAAATAGTTTGTATGATTTCCGACTTATGATTGAAATAATCGATAGGGTTTGTTATCATTAACGGTGATGAAAGCTTCTTAATTAGTTCGTACAATTTAGTACCAAGTACAGGCAGGTTATATAATGAGTGGTGCATCAATTTATAATAGGGCATATATCGCCAATTGATTAGGAAGGCGAGTGAGATAGATGCTTCGATAAATTTTGATTCAGCAAGATTAGCTGCTACAATATCTCTCCGTGTAACAGAACGCATATAATTATACTGTCCGGCTCTCGAAATAATAAAACATCGATCGGCAATTTTCTTAAGTCGTACATCGTGTGGATAGAAATTCAATAATTCATTTCTGAAATGAGTAAATTCTCCAAATTCATCAAGGAAGATTTTGCCGTTAGTGCAAGCCGCCAGGTCGGTTTCACGGATTTCTATCCAATCCTCCCAAGCGGCAGGCACATCACGCCATCCAATAAATTTTTCATAAAAAGATTTTATTTCAAAAACTCCCACTCTCCGTTTTGAATCGTTACTTCTTTTCTTAAATGAAAGTCCGGCAAATTCATTGGGGAGTGAATTATAAGCTAATTGCAATTCTTTCCCGATATCTGCATAATCTTGTTCATTAAGCCAGATACAAAAAGCAGGGCCCCAATCGTGATCCATTGATAGTTTATCATCGAATCCGAAACACTCGGAGCCCTCGCCCACTAAACCTATTGCCATTCTATTGAGATAGTCCGGGAATTGTTTTTCTATCATAGGTTTTCCATAGAACTTATAATACCGTTCTGATAGGAGCAAACCGTTCATCAATAAATCCCTTTATCAATCATATCATCTAAATAAAAAGACCCAGATAGAAGTAAGCTGTTCATTAACAGCCCTTGTTTGT
>JALNXG010000057.1 GCA_023230485.1 Melioribacteraceae bacterium | reverse complement strand
GTCGATTTTACTTTTTTCTTATTGATTATATTTCCTAAATTACAACGACAAATTTAATAATAAAAATCAGGATTTCTTTATGCTTTCCAAAGATTATATCGAATTAGAAGAGAAGTATGGCGCACACAATTATCATCCGTTAGATGTTGTAATCGAAAAAGCTTTAGGTGTATGGGTTTATGATGTTGAAGGAAATAAGTATTTGGATTGTTTAGCAGCTTATTCGGCAGTTAATCAAGGTCATTGCCATCCACGCATTATTAAGGCGATGAAAGATCAAGCGGATAAGGTAACATTAACATCAAGAGCATTCCGCAATAATCAACTTCCATTTCTTTACAAAGAATTAAGTGAATTGACCGGATATGAAATGTCTCTACCAATGAATTCGGGAGCAGAAGCAGTAGAAACAGCTCTAAAAGCAGCTCGTAAATGGGGACACAAAATTAAAGGTGTAGAAGAAAACAAAGCCGAAATTATCACTTGTACAAATAACTTTTCAGGAAGAACAATTTCTATTATCAGTTTCTCAACCGAAGAACAGTATAAAGATGGTTTCGGACCATTCACACCCGGATTTAAGAATGTTGAATATGGAAACGCGAAAGAACTTGAAGAAGCAATTACACCTAATACAGTAGCGTTTTTAGTAGAACCGATTCAAGGTGAAGGCGGAGTAGTTGTTCCACCTGACGGTTATCTAAAAGCATGTGCTGATATTTGTAAAAAAAATAATGTTCTTTTTATTGCAGATGAAATTCAATCGGGCTTAGGAAGAAGCGGAAAATTATTCGCATATCAATATGAAGACGTAAGACCGGATATGGTAATTATTGGTAAAGCATTATCAGGCGGCTGTTATCCTGTATCGGCGGTTCTTTCTGATAAAGAAGTTCTCGGTGTATTCAATCCGGGCGATCATGGATCTACTTTCGGCGGCAATCCACTTGGTGTTGCTATCGCTCGTGAATCATTGAAAGTATTAATCGAAGAAAAATTAATCGAAAAATCTTTTGAGCTTGGTGAATATTTTAGAGATCAATTAAGAAAAGTTAATAGCAAACATGTAAAAGTAATTAGAGGCAAAGGATTATTCATTGGAGTAGAACTTAATCCTGAAGCAAAAGGTGCAAGAAGATTCTGCGAAGCATTAATGAAAAAAGGAATTCTTTGCAAAGAGACACATGATAATATAATTCGTTTCGCTCCTCCGCTCGTTATTACAAAAGATGAGATCGATTGGGCTATGAAGAGTATTGCAGAAGTTTTGAGTATGGACTAGTAGAAGAGTCTATAAAATAATTTGTATAAATGGTGATTTGAGTTAAAAAACATTTTCTAATCTCTCATCAAAATAAATTGATAAATGGAATATAACAAATGCCAGATTTGCGGCTTGGCTAGTCCATTTTTTAAAGATCAAATTGCTGAATAAATAGCTCCCTCTTCAAGGGAGCTATTATAAAAGCGTATACATCTTTAGTTTGTAGGCATAATTTTATTTTAGTAAGATCATCTTTTTTACTGTACGATAATTACCTGCTTCAAGTAGTTACAACATTAAGTATGAAAATTCCACGATAATTATTTTCATTTTTGAAAAATGCTTTATAACATCTTCATTTTATTGACGCTCGGAGGTGAGCCATTGATCAATTGTGATCTTTAGGAAATGAATATTAATTGGTTTAGCAATATAATCATTCATTCCGGCTGCGAGGCATACTTCTCTATCTTTCATGCTCGAATGTGCAGTTACAGCAATAATTGGAACTTTAGCACTTCTTCTTCCCGATTCTCTAATTCGTTTAGTAGCAGTTAATCCGTCCATCCCTTGCATCTCAACATCCATAAGGACAAGATCAAATCGTTCTGAATGAACTGCTTCAATAGCATCTGCACCCGAACCAACTGCTTCAACGTCATATCCAACTTCTTTAAGAATTTTCAACTCCAAGTTTTGGCTTATCGGATTATCTTCCACAAGAAGTAGCTTCTTTTTTCTATTAGGTTTCGCGTCAGATTCATTCACACCATTTTCAGCTAATTCAAAATCATTCATCTTGAACTGCAATTCTTCAACGGAAGCGACCGGATTAAGCGGCTTCGACGAAGCCTTTAATGACTCTTTGAATTTCACAGTAAAACTAAATTTGCTTCCGAATCCTACTCGACTTTCAACTTTAATCTCGCCGCCCATAAGTTTGACAAATTCTTTACTTATGACTAGTCCAAGACCAGTTCCTTCTTTTGTAGAATTTTTATTTTTGATTTGTGAATATGCTTCAAATAATTGTGGTATCTGTTCAGGTGCGATTCCCCTACCTGTATCTATTATCTCAGTACCAATCTCAATTATATTATCCTCAATATTGATCAGATTTAGATTAACTCTAACACTTCCCACTTCTGTATATTTTACAGCATTTGCGATTAAGTTCACCGCAATCTGTCTGTAACGTGTAGGATCGCCAAACATTACATGAGGAATATTCTCATCAATATTCAGTTCTAATTCTAGTCCTTTATTTTTAGCAGTTTGTTTTAATATGGAAACTGCCTTATTTATCTCGCTAGTGATTTCAAATTCTTCTTCATCTAATTCCATCTTGCCGGCTTCAATCTTAGATATATCAAGAATATTATTAATTATATCCAAAAGTGATTCTGCGGCAAGCTTTGCATCTTTACTAAATTGTTTTAGTTCTTCTTTGCTTTCAAATAAATCATTTTCAACGAGAGTTAAAAATCCCATTACAGAATTCATCGGTGTCCTTACTTCATGGCTCATACTAGCTAAGAACTTAGTTTTGAACTTGCTCTCTTGCTGTGCTTTTTTTGCTGCAATATCAGCTTTGTTCTTTTCCGATTTCAATGCTTCATTTGCTTTTTGTCGTTCAGATTCTGCAATCACTTGCTGAGTAATATCTTGAAGACTACCTTCATAAATATTTGTCTGAATTAATTCTTCATCATTCAGACGAACATTCATTCTAACTGTAATCTCATGACCATCTTTCTTTTTTAATTGTACCCGGTAGTTTCTTACTTTACCTTGTTTCTCCAATAATTTTTTAAGAAGATCAAAATCTGACTGCACCTTAAAAATACTTTCAACTGCATTTACCTTTTTTAATTCCTCTTCATTTGTATAACCAAGCATCCTTACAAATGCAGGATTAATTGTAAAAATAATTCCATCTTTATTTATCTGAAAAATTCCTTCGGCCGCATTCTCGAATAAATTTCTAAATTTCTTTTCGGAAACAGTTGTTTCATATGAACTTAAGACGGCATTTTCTCTTAATTTATAATTTATATAGCTTGCAATTATCGCCATTATACTTATAATGACAACAAGAACAACTGATTCGATTCCCGTAAGGAGCATAGACATTGCTTGTTCATTGAGAATAATAGAAGCCGCAAAGACTGCTATATAATAGATCGCTGCGATAATTTGATTCTTTACATCCCAGCTCAGAAAAAGTGCAGCAGTAAAAATTATGAGTCCGATTATGTGCGAATTAAAGGTAAGCGTTTTAGGGTATAAATATATTATTACTCCAAATGAGGAGATAATAGAAATAAGAAGTGTATGAATTAAAACGACAGGGTGCTTTTTACCTGTTTTGGTATAAGAAATTATTAGTAATGAAAATGCTAGTAGAATAGAAGTAACACGAGATATATAAACCAAGTAAGAAAACTCGCTGAAGTAGCGGACTTCAAAAACTAATGCAATTATTCCTGCAACAGCAGTAAACTTTGCCAAAGACTGAAAAGGAGCAATCAAAGATTTTTTGCTCTCATCTTTGAAGTGATTGATCTTCCTTAATTCCGATGTAGACCGTAATGCGTTGTTATTATCCAATTCTATTTATTCTTCCCAATAATTGTAAATAATCAAAAATTCATCTACTTAATTATATTTTCCAAAATGTTAACTATATTAACTAACTAAAATAAACAATTTATGCAAAACATATTATGATAGATATACTATATAGTATCGATGTTTTTTTATTATACTTTATCAACAAAAGCTTATCAAACCCACTTTTTGATAAATTTCTGCCTTATATAACCGATGTGAAGAACTGGTATTTGGCTTATTTCCTCCTTTTGAGCATTAGTTTTAAGTATGGTGGAAGAAAAGGGAAAATTGCTGTATTATTACTCCCCTTCTTAATTTTGGCAAGCGATCAATTTAGCAGTTTTTTTTTGAAAAATTTATTTGAGAGAGTGCGTCCATGCAATGTATTTGGCGATCTAAATGTTTTAGTTCATTGCACAGGTTCTTATTCATTTCCTTCTTCACATGCGGTTAATAATTTTTCAGCGGCAATGTACTTTGGGAAATTATTCCCCAAAATAAAAATACCCTTATTCATTACAGCATCGATTGTTTCCTTAAGCAGACCTTATGTGGGAGTCCATTATCCCTCAGATATACTTGGTGGTATGTTAATTGGTTTGGTTGTTGGTTATATTTTTTCGTTACTAGTATTAGAAATTGATAAATTTACAAATAAGAAATTTACTCCTAAGGCAGAAAAATGAAAACAAAATTAGAGATTGCAAAAAACTGGCTTCCTCGTTATACAGGGACAAACATTGATGATTTCGGCGATTATTTACTACTTACTAATTTCCATAATTACGTTACAAAATTTGCAGATATATTTAATTGCGATGTCCAGGGAATCGGGAAACCGATGCAGACTGCGACTAACACTTCAGGTCTAACGATTATTAATTTCGGTATCGGTTCGGCAAATGCAGCTACAATAATGGATCTCTTGATAGCACGTAAACCGAAAGGTGTTTTATTCCTTGGCAAATGCGGCGGATTAAAAAGATCCACGGAATTAGGACATTTTATTTTACCTACTGCTGCAATCAGAGGAGATGGTACAAGCAATGATTATCTGCCTCCCGAAGTTCCGGCACTCCCCTCATTCAAACTTCATAAGTTTGTATCAGATAAAATAGTTGCACGAAAGCTAGAATATAGAACCGGTGTAATCTATACTACAAATAGAAGACTTTGGGAATGGGATAATCAATTTAAAAAATATCTTAGAGGTCTTGGTACTATCGGTATTGATATGGAAACTGCTACGATATTTATTGTAGGCTATGCAAATAATATCAGTCGTGGTGCTTTATTACTTGTTTCTGATCTTCCTATGATTCCTGAAGGGATTAAAACAGAAGAATCAGATAAAAAAGTAAGCAGCCAATTCGTAGATATGCATCTTCAAATAGGTATTGAAGCTATGACAGAAATAGGCAAAAAAGGAGAACAAATCAAACACTTCGTTTATTAAAATTTGTACTATATTATGAAACATTTATGTACATTGATTGTTAAATATGTAACTAGATGATAGGAAACTGCAATGAAGAAAACATTTTTCGCTATAACGTTCTTGTTTTTTGCTTTTTTAATTAATGTTAATGCTCAAAATAAAGAGATAGAAAGTGCATCCAAATCGATAATCGATTTGAGCGGTTCAAAAAGCTATGATAAAGCGGCTGTATTAATTGTATATCAAGGCGATGATAAAGAAAGAAATAACAAAGTTAGTTTAGACCCTAAAAATGTTAATGAACTGAAATATGCAAAAAAAGTATGCTCAAAGATTGGAGCTATGAAAGCGATTGCAGAAACTTATGAGATTGGTAAAGTAGAAAAAATCTCAAATACAGAATATAAAGTGAATCTTAGTTTTGTAAATGGCTCACAAAAACTTCCTGCAACTTTTTTATTTCTTAAAACAGATAAAGGTTATTTGCTTCAAGAAGTTAATTAGATATAAAATATAAATTTAAGAGGAGCGATCTAATGCGCTCCTTTTTTTACCATCCAAACGCCTAATAGAATCACAATACCACCCAGCACCAATTGAATATTGAGCGGTTCCGAAAGAACTAACCAGCCGAGAAAAACTGCAATTACCGGATTAATATATGCATAAGTTGAAACTAATGATATCGGCAAATGAGCCACTGCATAGATATAAGATGTATATCCTATCAGTGAACCAAATACTATTAAATATAACAATGAATACAATCCCGCATCAGTTGCCTTTATGTAAGAGTATTCACCAATCGATAATCCTAATAAAGTGAGTATCACACCTGCAATAAACATTTGAAAAGCCGCACCCATTAATGGATCAACAGAAACTTTTTTGTATTTAGAATACAAAGTTCCATTAGCCCATCCTATAACCGCAACTAATAAAGCGGCTGCACCGATAAAAAATGAACCTTTGAAAACGGTATCCATATCATGGGAAAAAATTAATACTACACCGGCTAATCCAAGTAATAATCCACCGATAACAAATTTATTTATCCTCCCTTTTTTATACATAAACTTTTCAAAAAGCACCATCCAGAAGGGAGTTGTAGTAATTATTAATGATGTAAGTCCACTTGAAATATACTGTTCTGCAACAACAACGAGCACATTGCCAAATCCAAGTAATAGAATACCAACTATTCCAAGATGAATTAAGTCGCCTCTTTCTGGGAATTTATATCCTCGCATCCACATAATGGCTATTAAAATTGGTCCTGCAACTAACCATCTAATTCCCGCAAATAGTACAGGGGGGAAATCCTCTACACCTATCTTTATTGCTAGATAAGTCGTGCCCCATATTATACAAATTGTTATCCATGCAGCGTATGCTTTTAAATTCTTTTGCTCGGTCATTGGTTAATGGCATTCATTTAATTGAAAAAAATCATAAATTGGTGTGATAAAATAACAAAAAAATATTCTATGCTCGCATTCATTTACAAAAATAGTTCCTTTATCAAAAAATTCTCACTTTGGTTAGACCAGATCGGATGGTTCGATGATAACCTCCGCTTCCTATCGATAATAATTATTTCAGTTCTTTTTTATTTTATTTCAAAAAACGTAATAATAAAAATCGCCGAAAAAATAATTAAGAGAACACCCACTAAATTAGACGATGTTTTATTCCAGGAAAAGTTCTTAAAACGCATTGCTTTTGTAATATCCCTTATAATTATAAATTCATTCGCTTATCTACTTCCGGAATTAACCGGTTTAATTCATAAAATAATTAATTCTGTTATTGTTTATTTATTCGTAGCTCTGGCAAATGGCATTCTAACTGGGATATATGAATATTACGAACGAACAAGTAAAACACACGATAAACCGATTAAAGGATACCTTCAAGTTGTTAAAATAATAGTTTGGGTCTTTGGAGCAATTGTAATAATAGGAATATTATTAGAACAATCTCCTTGGGCATTAATCGGTGGATTAGGTGCTCTTACGGCTGTCCTTCTTCTACTCTTCCGCGATACCATTCTTTCATTTGTTGCAAGTATTCAGATATCTAATTACGATTTAGTGAAAGTTGGTGATTGGATCGAAGTCCCTAAATATGGTGCAGATGGTGATGTAATTGATATCTCTCTTAATATTGTAAAAATCCAAAATTTTGATAAAACGATAACCGTAATTCCTACCTATAAATTAATAGAAGATTCGTTTAAGAATTGGCGAGGGATGACTCTCTCCGGCGGAAGAAGAATAAAACGCTCTGTATTTATTGACCAAAGCAGCATTAAATTTGCCGATGATGAATTACTGACACGATTAAAAAACATCTCTGTAATTACAGATTATCTACATCAGAAACAGGATGATGTAAAAAAATATAACGAAAAAAACAATATAGATAATTCTGAAATAGTAAATGGAAGAAGACTTACTAATATTGGTACATTTCGCGCTTATCTTATAAACTATCTAAGGCAGAGAGATGACTTAGATAAAGAGATGACGTTTTTAGTACGTCAATTAGCTCCCGGTGCAGAAGGACTTCCGATTGAGATTTATGTATTCGCAAATACAACTAAATGGGATGATTATGAATCGATCCAAGCTGATATATTCGATCATGTTTTAGCAGTAATACCATCATTCGATTTAAGAATTTTTCAGAACCCAACGGGTAATGATTTTAGATTAATAGGAAATAAATTGTGATAACAACAATTGATAAAGCAATCGCTTATGCTCTCATTGATTTAGGAGTTGAAACGACCACCTGCGTACCGGGATATGGTGCAAGTCAAACTTTCTCCGCATTCAATGAACTCAATAATAAAATTTCCACTTATTCATATCACGAAGAAGTTGCTTTTACTATCTGTCATAGTATGAGCATCTTTGGGCAGCGATCAGCATGTTTTATTAAGACACATGGTTTGATGAAAGCCGCCAATAGTGTAACCGATTCATTATATACTGATATAACTGCAGGATGTTTGATTTTTGTTTTTGATGATAAAACCGGCAAGCATTCGGATAACATTCTCGAAACCGAAGAATTAATTAAGGGGTTGGGAATTAAGTATCACAAAGCTGATCAAGCATCAATCTATTCCGATATTACAAATGCCATGACCGATTCGGAAAGAAGAAATCAACCTGTGGTCGTATTGATCGATTCATATATAGTTGGTGAGCAAGAGCAATTACACAGACAAGAAGATTTAATGATCGATTTTACTTATGAGAAGGATGTCTATTCGCATATTATCCATCCTCTACTTTCTGATTATCAGTATAAAGTTTATATCGCGAAAAAATTAGATGGTAATTATTCATCAATTAATAGACCTGCTTTGCCAATAGTGCCCGAAAGTTTATCGCCCAGCGTAAAAGCGGGAGCTGAAAAATATTTAACGTTTTTTGATATATTTAAGAATATCGAAAAGGAAATTGTAACGGGCGATACGAGTGCATCAAGTTCATTTGCTTTCCCTCCATACTCGTGCATAGATGCAGTTACATATATGGGTGGTAGTATTCCACTCGGTATCGGTGCTTATTATGCAGGGTTCAAAGATATCTGGTGTCTTACAGGTGATTTTGGATTTATTGCCGCCGGGCATTATGGACTTTTAGAGGCAGTTAATAGGGAAATCCCATTAAAGATTGTTCTCTTTTATAATAAAGCTGCCGCAGCTACCGGCGGTCAACCAATAAATAAAAAATTAATACAAAAGATTTTAGCCGGTTACGAAAAAAATATAATTAATCTTTCCGATCCTATTAATCCATTGGAAGTTTCCGAAGCAATAAATAGCGTAAAAGAATCAAAGGAATTAACAATCCTATTAATCAATTATTAGGTTTCTCTGTGAGAAAAATTGCAATTATATTTTTATTTATACCTTTCATGTTAAATGCTCAATTTATGAATCCGAGCATTGGTGGGTATGCAGGAATTGGTGAAGTAAAAGGTAATTCTCCTTCACTTTCAAGTTATTCGCTAAGTGGATATATTGGCTTCTATGCTTGGTTTTCGGCAGATATAGAATTTAGGACAGGATTTTTTTACGCACAAAAAATTGAGAATTTAATTCCTGAAAATAGAACTGGAAAATTCTATCCATTCATTAAAGGATATTACTTATCGGCAAATATTTCACAATTCTTTAATGAGACTTTCTTTCTTGAAGAGGGTGTTGGATTAATTGCTATCAATGATAGGATTTTTAATGACAGAGTAACATGGGATATTGGAGCCAAGGCTCATCTCGCTGCGGGTTTTAGATTGAACGAGAATCTTAGAATTAGCGGAGGTATCGATTTTGCTTCCACAGTTACAAATACTTCTGCAAGCTATCTTATCTATATGGTACAAACTCAGTTTTATTTCTGATTTGTTTAATACTAATTCTGCACTTTCCATTTCATTCACCTAATTAAATTACTGAAACTACTTTTTCACTTGACAAAATATTTATTTTTGAAGTGCGTAAAGCTCCCTCATCATCTCTTCGAATTGACTAAAATAGAGTGATTGTTCTCCATCACTCCACGCTTTTTCCGGTTCAGGATGGAATTCCACCATCACACCATGAGCACCCACGACCTTTGCCGCCTTCGCTAATGGGATAACTTTATTCCTCTGCCCAACTGCATGTGATGGATCGACAATAATCGGTAGATGTGAAAGCTCCTTTAATACCAGTACAGCACTTAAATCCAATGTATTTCTCGTAGCGTTCTCAAAGGTTCTGATTCCTCTTTCACAAAGAATTACTTGTCGATTGCCTTGAGCTAAAATATATTCTGCGGCATTTAATAATTCATCAATAGATGACATTAATCCACGTTTCAACATAACGGGACGATGGGTTTTACCGACTTCTTTAAGAAGAGTAAAGTTCTGCATATTTCTTGCACCAATCTGAAGAATATCTGCGAACTTGGCTACTTCTTTTACATGTTCGCTATCCATAACTTCTGTTATCACAGGCATATCATAAGACTTACCTGCATTTACAAGAATTTCAACACCTTCAATACCAAGCCCCTGAAAACTATATGGTGAAGTTCTTGGTTTATAACAGCCGCCTCTTAAAATTTGCGCACCATTGGTTTTTGCTTCCAATGCACATTGCATAATTTGACTTTCAGACTCGACAGAGCAAGGACCAGCCATGACAATAAAACTATCTCCGCCAATCAGAACATCTTTTACTTTTATAATTGTATCTTCTTGCTTGTATTCGCGGCTTGCTAATTTATAACTCTTAGATTTTGGAGAAGATACCTTAGCACTTGCTTTAGGAGTTAGGTCCGCCTTTGGTGCTCCCTTCTCGTCCAATAATAGTGAATACTCTAATTTTGCTTTTACTAACTGTTGAGATGGATAGCTACCAAGTATTTTTATAAAACGAGTATAATGACCAAGATCATCAATCATCTTTTTAATATTCTCGTTTAGATGACTCCCCTCAAAATCAAGATAGAACATCTCTTCCCATGGGTTACCGATTATGGGTCGGGATTCCAATTTTGTTAAATTAACCTGATACTTTCTAAAAATATTAAGTGCATCAACTAGAGAGCCCGGTGTATGAGAAGTTGCAAGAACAACAGATGTCTTGCATGGAATTCTATCATCCACATTAAGTGGCTTTCTTGCTCCAATTAAAAATCGTGTAAAATTTTCGGATTGATTTGCTATATCTTTCTTAAGAATTTTTACTCCAAAAAGTTTTGCAGCTTCTTCACTTGCAATAGCAGCATATTCAGAATTATTTTCCATTTTTATTTTTTGGACTGACATTGCAGTATCAGCGAAGTATTCAACCGATACATCTTTTAGAGTATCTAAGAATTTACTGCATTGAGCCGCCGCTTGATAATGAGCATAAACTTTTTTGATGGAATTTATATTAATATCATTACCTGAAACTAAGCAATGTTTTACTTCAAATTTTTCTTCGCCAATTATAGATAAGGTAGTATGTAAGAGAAGATCATAAACTTCATTGATTCCGCCCGAAGTAGTATTCTCAATTGGTAAAACAGAAAAATCACTTTCTCCATTCTCTGTCGATTTAACAACATCTTCAAATTTCGTAAAGAAATTAAAATTGACTTTATAACCAGAGTTAGAGAAAAACTTAGTAGCCGCCATATAACTATAAGAGCCTTCAATACCTTGAATGGAAACCTTAATACTTTTTTTGGATTTTTTCTCATTTACAAAACCGAGAACATAATTCTGCTGCATCCTTACTGAATCTTCTAAAATTTCATAATAGAGTTTAGATATATAATGAGAATCGAGATTAAATTTCTTTCCCTCTTTAATCAAACGTCTTAGGAGTTCTTCTTCTCTTTTAAAATCACGAATTGGACTTTTATGTGATTCTTTTACTTTAATAACTTCTTTACTATAATCACGTCTAGTAGAAAGTAATTTTAATATTTCACTATCAATTTTATTTATTCCATTTCGGAATTTATCGAGTTGGTTTTTATTTGATTTTGCCATAATCGGACTTGTTCTACTAATAATTAATGAATTAGTAAATTTACAGAAAAAAAACGATGAAAATAAGGGGAGAAAATAAATTGACAAAAAAGTATTATTAAACTATTTTAGAAACGGATAAAACAATCCATTACTATTATTATCAATTTGCATCAGTAAGGAGGATATGATGCCCAAACAGTCAAGACGGGACTTCTTCAAGATAAGTGCTGCATTAACTGCAGTAACTGCCGGAGTTACCTCAACTAAAATAAAAGCAGAGTCGAAAGACTATATTCCCGATAAAGCAATGGGTGTTTTAATAGACACTACGGTTTGTATTGGGTGTAGAAAATGCGAATGGGCTTGTAAAGTTGCTCATGATATGCCAACCGCTCCTTTAGAATCTTATGATAATAGAACGGTCTTTAATGAAATGAGAAGACCTGATCATACAGCACTTACTGTAATCAATGAATTCCCAGGAAAAGAATTAGATCGATTTCCAATAGATGTTAAATATCAATGTATGCATTGTAACACACCTGCTTGTGTTTCTGCATGTATTGTGAAAGCATTCCATAAACATCCGAATGGAACTGTAACCTGGGATGGAAGCAAATGCATCGGTTGTCGTTATTGTATGGTTGCATGCCCATTCCAGATACCGGCATTTGAATTTGATAAAGCAATTGAGCCAGATATTAAAAAATGTGATTTCTGTTTTGAAAGAACAAAAATCGGAATGTTACCAGCATGTGTAGAAATATGCCCAAATGAAGTTCTTACTTATGGTAAACGAGAAGACTTAATAAATATTGCACATAATAGAATTGAAATAGACCCGGATAAATACGAAAATCACGTTTACGGTGAATTTGAAGTAGGTGGAACATCATGGTTGTATCTAGCAGGTAAAAAGATGCCTGAATTAGGAATGCCTGATCTACCAAGGGCAACTGCTCCGGGCGTTTCGGAATCGATTCAACATGGTTTATTTGCATATTTCGTTCCTCCACTCGCACTGTATGCAGTCTTAGGCGGAGTAATGTGGATCAATAAAAATCGTAAAAATTCTGAGACGGAGGAATAGATGGAAGAACATTTGAAACCGATGCCGATTAAACAGAAATTTCTTACTCCGGGTGTATGGGCTTTGATAATTATCGCAGCATTTGGAATGACCGCCTTATTACTTAGATATATATTGGGTATAGGTGCTATTACTAATTTAAGCAACCAATACCCATGGGGGATATGGATTGGACTTGATGTTGCTCTTGGAGTAGCTCTAGCTGCAGGGGGATTTACTACTGCCGCTCTTGGTCATATTCTACATAAAGATAAGTATCACGCTATCGTTCGCCCGGCATTATTAACTGCGGCTCTTGGCTATACTTTCGTTGCTGTAAGCGTAATGACCGATCTTGGACGCTGGTATTACATTTGGCATCCATTAATTATGTGGAATGGCAACTCTGCACTTTTTGAAGTCGGTATCTGCGTTATGATTTATTTGACTGTATTATATATAGAATTTTTGCCGATCGTTGCCGAAAGATTTATTGGGAAAGTAAACCTACCCGGATTTCTCTCCGCATTTAATAATTCTGTCGATAGATTCCTCCGTTTCTTAGACAGAGTATTAGATAAGACTATGTTTATTTTTATTATTGCAGGTGTGGTATTATCATGCCTTCACCAGTCATCACTCGGAACGTTAATGATAATTTCGGGGCAGAAGATGCATCCACTCTGGCAGACTCCGGTACTCCCTCTCTTATTCCTTCTCTCTGCAATTTCGGTTGGATTCCCGATGGTAATTTTCGAATCAATTATTTCTTCTCGTTCGTTTAAGTTGAAACCTGAAACAGATATCTTAAGAGGTTTAGCTGATATTATCGGACCTTTATTAGCAATTTATCTTGCTTTCAAAATTGGTGATATGGTAATCCGTAAATCATTCGTTTATTTAATGGAAGTAAATACTGTAAGTATCCTATATACTATTGAATTGGTTGTAGGTATTATAATTCCATTGAGAATGTTTTTCTCGCGTACATTGACCAAATCAATTCCCGGATTATTTATTGCCTCATCCTTAGTAATACTTGGAGTACTATTAAATAGGCTAAATAATTTTGTAGTAGCATATACTCCTCCTTATGCAACAAGTGCTTATGTACCATCTGTCGGAGAAATATTAGTTACTTTAGGATTTGTTGCATTAGAAGTATTAATATATCGAGCGGCTGTAATGTTCTTCCCTGTAATTAGTCAGCCGAAACCGGCTGCTTCCGTATCAAAATATTCTGCAAAAGGTGTATGATGAAAAAAAATCTATTAATTATATCGTTTTTATTATTTAGTTCGGCTATAGTATTCGGACAGAACAAAAAAGTGCCGGTAGATCACGCTCAGGTTAAAGGATTAACATGTAAGACATGCCATGCCTGCGATATACCCACTAAAGAGAATCCATGTTTAATAAATTGTCCGCGCGACTTAATGGTAACAATTTATCAGAAGCCAAAAGATGCACCTGCGGAAATTATTATTAACAAAGTAAGAAATGGAAAGGATTTATATTCCCCGGCTAAATTCACACACCTTGCTCATTCAGAAATGGCTGAAATGTCGGGGGGTTGTGTATCATGTCATCATTATAATCCACCGGGAGAAGTAATTCCCTGCTCTAATTGCCATTCAGAAACAAGAAAAAGAGACGACATTTCTAAGCCCGATTTACAAGGTGCTTTTCATAGATTGTGTAACGACTGCCATAGAGGATGGAGCGGCAAGAACGATTGTAATGCATGCCATACTCTAAACGCAAAAAATACAGGAAATACAAAACAGCCGATAGTATCATCTAATAAATCCAAAGGTCATCCTGTTATTAAAACTCCTGAAACAATCAAGTATGAAACTCCAAAAGCAAATAAAGGTAAGCTGGTTAATTTTGCTCATTCACAGCATATAAATACATTTGGATTAGATTGCCAAAGTTGTCACAAAGATGAAACTTGTATCAAGTGCCATGACCAAAGAGATAAATCAAAAGCAAAACCTGCAACATTTACTCAGAAGCATAAAAATTGCTTAGCTTGTCATGACACCAATAATACTTCTAAATGTACCATGTGCCATGCAAACGAAGTAAAAGAAGTTGGCTTTAATCATAAAGCAAGAACAGGATTTGATTTATCTAAATTCCATAGTAAATTAACATGTGTAAGATGCCATACAACAAAAGGTAAGTTTACAGGGAAAAACTCCAAATGTTCATCTTGCCACGGTGCTTGGGATCAAACAAATTTCAATCACTCAAAAGCAGGATTAAAGTTTGATGAAACACATGCAGAATTTGAATGTGAAAGCTGTCATAAAGATGCTGTATATAATAAACCTGACTGCTCCGATTGTCATGATGATAAATCATATCCAAAAGATAAACCGGGAAAATTAGTTAGATAATTATGAAGATATATAGAAAAATAGGCACAAAGCTAATTTTAGTTATCGGTGTAACAACACTGATAATATTAGGTATTTATGCCTATTTGAGTATCTCTTATCATTCTGAAGTTATGCTCGATGAAGTTGAGCGGCATGCACTACAATTAAGTGAGACTGTAAAAAGCTCTACTAAGTATGGCATGCTGCTCAATCAACGAGATCATATAAACGAAATTATAAAAACAATCGGCAGCGATCATCAGATTCATGCTATTAAGATATATAATAAATCAGGTGAAATTGTATATTCTACGAATCATTCAGAAGTTGGAGTTTTAGTAGATAAATCTCAAAAGAGTTGTAATGTCTGCCATAATGAAAATGTAACACTTGAAAAAATTTCAGTAGCTGAAAGAAAAAGAATATTTAAGACTAACAGCGATTCATCTCGAGTACTCGGAATAATTAATCCAATCTACAATGAAAAATCGTGTTACACATCAGACTGCCATGTACATTCAAAAGAATCAAAAATTCTGGGCGTATTAGATGTTACATTTTACTTAAATGAAATCGATAATAAAATTGTAGATAACGAAATAAGAGGTATTATTTTTAGTATTATTTCTTTTATAGGAATAGCGTTTATTGTCGGGATTTTCGTAAAACGATATGTTGATAAACCTGTAAAAGAATTAGTAAAAGCAACTGAAGAAATTGGTCAAGGGAACCTTGACTATAAAATAACTGAACTAAGTAAAGATGAACTGGGTAAACTTGCCAATTCATTTAATAAGATGACTCAAGGAATAAAAGAAGTAAGAATGCAACTTTTCCAATCCGAGAAGATGGCATCATTAGGACAATTAGCCGCCGGAGTTGCTCATGAAATAAATAATCCACTTACGGGAGTTCTTACATATAGTAGTTTCCTTCTTAAAAGGACAAAAGATAATCCGGAGATGCAGGAGGACTTAAATGTAATTGTCCGCGAGACTCTTCGCAGCCGTGAAATAGTAAAGGGACTTTTAGATTTTGCACGTCAATCTACTCCTAAAAAAAGTTTAATAAGCATTAATGAAATAATAGATCGTGCGGCAACAGTAGTAGCAAATCAATTAAAAATTAGCGGTGTAGTACTCGAAAGAAAGTTTGATGAAAACCTGCCGAAATTGACTGCGGATGCAAATCAGATTCAACAAGTATTTATCAATCTTTTTGTTAATGGTATTGATGCTTCAAGTAAAAAAAATGGGAAGTTAATAGTTGAGACAAAATTAACAAGTCTCCCTCCTAAAGGTATTGTAGTAATCAAATCAGCAATGTGCGATAAGAATCATAGTCTGCTTGATCCTGATTTTAAAATTGAAGGACACCCTTCGATAAAAATGAAAATTAAATCAGGTGATTCATCAGGCATTATTCATTTAGACCCGGTATATGGAAAACAGCGTCATAGCTTTGGATTAGAGATCGATAAATCTAAACCAATATCGCTTCACTGCCCTGAATGCGAAATTTCATTAATTGATAAATCAGGTAAATGCCCGAAATGTGGCGAGCCGCTTTATAAATTTAATGTTGCGAATGCAGGACATATATGCGGATGTGCTAAGTTTAATGATGATTACCAAAAGTGGGAACATATTGATTTAGAAGGTCCACAGAAATTTATTGAAATTAAAGTAGCTGATAATGGAAGTGGAATTTCCTCTGAGCATCTATCGAAAATTTTTGAACCATTCTTCTCAACGAAAGGACAGAAAGGAACAGGTTTAGGTCTTTCGGTTATATGGGGAATAATAGATAATCATAATGGAACGATAACAGTGGAAAGCGAACTCGAAAAAGGTACTGCTTTTACAATTCGTATTCCTATAAGTAGCTAATAGAAAATATGAGCGATATATTAATAGTAGATGATGAACAAGTAATAATCGATTCGATAATAAAAATATCGAAGATGGATGACTTTACAGCTATTGGGGTAACAAACGTTCAAGACGCGCTTAAACTTCTTGAAGAGGAAAAATTTCTTATCATTATTAGTGATATAATGATGCCCGATTTAGATGGTTTTGCATTCTTACAAAAACTTGAAGAAAAAGGAATTAGAATTCCTGTTATTATGACGACAGGATATTCAACCGTTGAGAATGCAGTTCAATCTTTATATCAAGGAGCAATCGGCTTTATTCCGAAACCATTTACGATTGATGAGATGGAAAGTTTAATTCATCGTTCAATTAAATTTGCTAAAATATCTCGGCTTGAAGCATTCAGTACTAATAAGATAGTTTATGTTCCATGCCCCGGTAAATATTTAAGATTAGGTTATAATTCATGGGTACTACCGGAGGATGATGGTTCAGCATTAATCGGGTTGACTGACCATCTGATTAAGACAACAGAGAACACTACTTCAATTGAGCTTTTAAATGTTGATGAAGAACTATTACAAGGAAACGTTTGCGTTAAAATAAATACAGACGATGACTTAATGCATAGTATTTTATCTCCCTTAAGCGGAAGAATTATACAAAGAAATGAGCGGCTTTTAGAAGAGCCGTCATTAATTGAAAAAGACCCATATTTTGGGGGGTGGTTATATAGAATTATTCCAAATGAATTTGAGTATGAAACTAAGCATTTAATTCCTTGCAGTTCGGATAGAAATTAGATTTTATTTATAAGGAGAAACATAAAATGGCAATTTTTGTTGTTGCATTAATAATCTTTATATCAGCAGATATTTTGATCAGATATATTCTTAAGGTAATAAATGATAAGAAACTTAAGAAAGAGAGAGAATCTGTATTAAATGAAACTATGAATATAGATTTTAGTACGGAAGCTGTATCATTAAAAAGAGCTGAAGTACCAAATCCTAAAGCTCGCATAATTTGCGTTGATGATGAGAATGTTATTCTCGATAGCTTTAGAAAAATATTAGTGCTTGACGGGTATTCGGTTGATACTGTTAATTCAGGCGAAGAAGCACTCGGTTTAGTAAAATCAAATGATTATGATTTCTGTTTTACTGACCTTAAAATGCCAACTATGGATGGCGTGGAAGTATGTAAATCAGTAAAATATCTCCGTCCCGATATGGATGTTGTTATTATTACGGGTTATGCGACTGTGGAAACCGCAGTGGAAACAATGAAAGTCGGTGCTATGGATTACGTTCAGAAACCATTCACAGAAGATGAACTTTTAGAATTTGTTAAGAAATGCTTAATAAAACGAAATGATAGAATTAAAAGAGAATTAAAACCAAGAGTACATATTGCACACGTTTCAGAATCAACTAAATTAAGTCAGGGTGAATTTGCTATACCGGGCGGCGTTTTTATTGCTCCGGGTCATACTTGGGTATCAGTATCCATAGATGGAACTGCAAGTATCGGTATGGATGATTTTAGCAAAAAATTACTTGGTGATATTGATGATATAGAGTTACCAGTCGTAGGAGAAAAGATTGCTAAAGGTGAAAAAATATTCACTTTAAAACAGAAAGAAAAAGTACTTTCATTCCTATCCCCACTTTCAGGAACTATTACCGAGATTAATCACGACTTGCTTGAAAACTTATTAACATTAGATCATTCTGTTTATGCAAAAAACTTTTTCTGCAAGATAAAAGCTGATAAACTTGATACTGAATTAAAAGATTTAAAGATTGGAAAAGAAGCTGTTATATTTTATCAAGAAGAAATTGATAGATATACCGATACAGTTAAAGAATTAATTCAACCAAAAGATAGTATGTTTGAAGAAGCTCTTTTCGCAGGACACATGGGAAAGATGGATGAGAAGATTTGGAATCATCTATCAGGTGAATTTTTTAATAAATAAATGAATTAGTTATATTTACAAAAATAGTATATGGTAACTCATGATAAAATCAGCAGCTCGAATAAATATAGTACTTTTTTATCTTTTACTCCTTTTTGCTTTCTTTAATACCAATTCTCTTGGGCAGAGTTTTAATTGCTTGGATTGCCATGAGAATGTAATTGAGAAATCGGTTCATAATGAAATCATTGATTGTGCGAGCTGTCATGAGGACGTTAAAAATGAAGAGCATATAGATAAAGGTGCAAAAAAAGTTAAATGCGAATCGTGTCATGAGGATTATTATGAGACGATGAAAGGCGATATTCATAATCGCCTTAAAGTTAAAAATTCTCCTACTTGTAAAATATGCCATGGCACTCATGAAGTAAAATCCCCTTCTTTGATTAAAAATAAAAGCAAAGATATTTGCGGCACATGTCATAAGACACCGGTTCAAGTACCACCAGTTTATCATACGAAAGCAGTTTCAAATAGTTCCTGCACCTCATGTCATGAAAAAGAAAAAGATCACGTACTTCCGACTTCCCTTCATGCGAATTTATCATGTGCAGATTGCCATAAATTTGCCGCTCAAAATCTTGTATCACATCAAAAAGAAACTAAAGCTGGACAAGTAGCCGATTGCTCTACATGCCACAGCGAAATAGCAAAAGAGCATTCTGAAAGCATTCATGGTATTGCATTAAAAGAAGGAGTGGATGAAGCAGCAAAATGTTGGGATTGCCACGGCGGTCATGATATTATTAACGTTAAATCAGAATCAAGTCCGGTACATCCAAAAAATTTAGCAAAGACATGCGGTACTTGTCATGATAATCCAGAACTAGTAAGAAAATATAATTTATCGATAAAAACTCCTGCAACTTTATTTACAAATTCAGTTCACGGTAAATTATTAAAACAAGGGAAGTTCGATGGTGCTACATGCTCTATTTGTCATGGAGTACATGATATAAAAAACAAAATGCAGGAAGGTTCTCGAATAGCGACAACAAACATTCCTACCTTATGCGGCACTTGCCATCCTAAGGAATCAGATGACTATATTCAATCAATTCACTGGATCAGAGCAAAGAAAGGCGTTAGAGAAGCACCTGTTTGTAATGATTGCCATAATGAACATGGTATTAATCCAATTACATCTAAAGACCCAAAAATTGCAAAAATAGAAGCAAGAAAATTACAACAGAAGACATGTGTTGTTTGTCATGAAAGCATTACTTATACAGAACGCTTCGGTACACAATCAGGCATTGCTACATTATATCAGGATAGTTACCATGGATTAGCAGTTATGAGAGGCGATCCAGATGCAGCAATGTGCGTGGACTGCCATTCAGTTCATAAAATATTACCTAAGTCACATCCTCAATCAACGGTTAATGATACTAAAGTAACGCAGACTTGTGCTAAATGTCATAAGGGTTCTAACCCGACATTTGCAAAAAGTTATTCTCATGTTACTCAATCATTAGAAGCACAGAATGTAGAAAATACTGTATCAAATATCTATTTCTGGTTTATCGTTGTTGTAATTGGAGGAATGTTCCTTCATAATACATTGATTGTAATTCATGCAATTAGAAGAAAAAAGAAACGTCAGAAAGGTGAAGTTACGATTCCGCGCTTTACGAAAAATGAAGTGGTTCAGCATATATTTTTATTCACATCATTTATTGTATTAGTGATAACAGGTTTCGCTCTGAAATATAGCCATAGCTGGTGGTCAAATTTATTACTTGATTTAGGAATGACAGAAGCAAACCGACAAATAACTCATAGAGTTGCTGCTGTAATAATGATGGTTCTTGGTTTATATCATATTGCCTATTTACTCTTTACAGCTAGAGGACGCGACATACTAAAGAATCTTCTTCCCAAATGGAGTGATGTGATTGAAGCACGTGACTCGATACTCTATTACTTGAATATTAAGAGCGAAAAACCTAAATACGACAAATATGATTATACTGAGAAAGCTGAGTACTGGGCATTAATCTGGGGCACTTTAGTTATGGGCGTTACAGGTCTATTCTTATGGTTCCCAACTCTAGTAAATGCTTGGGCACCGATCTGGTTTATCAAAGTAAGCGAAATGATTCACTTCTATGAAGCCATTCTTGCTTCTCTTGCAATCTTAGTATGGCATTGGTTCTTTGTTATCTTCCAACCAAGTGAATATCCAATGTCGCTAGTTTGGATTGACGGGAAAATGACATTAAAACATTACAGACATCATCATGATAAACATTTCAGAAAAATTATTTTGGAATGGTACGAATTTAAGACAGGTAAAAGAAGTGAGAAATTATTAAGTAATTCAGCAAAATTATTTATCAAAACTATGAAAGAAAATAATTGCGATCCAGATGAAGTATTGAATAAGGAATTAGATAATGATTATGAATTAAGAGAATGGCTTGAATCGCAAGTTTTACCTGAAACCAAAACCGAGAAAAAAGATGAAACAAAGGAATAATCATAGTTTAGACAACGTATAAATAATCAGACAATGTTGCCTCTTAATGATATTGTCTATATATTAAAAAGAGATAAACCTAGCTTTTATATTATTAATAAATTATAGAACTCTATAACTAATCGGAGGAGAAAATGTTAAAAAAAATAGCATTTGCTGTGCTTTTTGCAGCTGTTGTGTATTTAGTTCCAAATGCAAATAATGCACAAGATAAAAAACATAGTTTTGAAGGAACAACTGTTTGCGGTGTATGCCATAAAACTGAGAAACAAGGTCAACAATTAAAAATTTGGCAGGAAAGCGGTCATGCCAATGCTTTCAAGACTCTTCAATCTGAAGAAGCAGATAAAATTGCCAAAGAAAAAGGTTTAGCTGGTAAAGCAGCCGAATCTAAAGAATGTTTAGAATGCCACGCTTCTGGTCATGATGTTGATAAAGCATTATTAGGTGCTAAATTTAAAATGGAAGATGGCGTTCAGTGTGAAACTTGCCATGGTGCTGGTTCAGACTATAAGCCATTGAAAATTATGAAAGATAAAGCCGCTTCAGTAGCTGCCGGTTTGATTGTATGGGCAGATGAAGCTGCAATAGAAGCAAATTGTAAGACTTGCCATAACGAAAAAAGCCCGACTTACAAGGCATTTGATTTCAAAACAATGTATCCAAAAATTAAACATAACGTACCAAAAAGCTAATTAACTGCTGCGGGCAAACAATGAAAAAAATATTCTTTTTGTTTTTATTTTCAATGCCGTTACTGGTTTCTGCTCAGAACCTTAACGGCAGATTTTCTTCGTCATTTTACACCTTCGAGAGATTCAACTCTTTAAGCGAATCTGACACTTATATTCGGACTTTCCAATCTTTAAATCTTAATTTCAACTATGGAAAGTTCTCAATCAAAACAAGAACAAGTGCAGAAACAAATTTATGGAACGCTATTGATAGCAGTACTTCAAGATTACGTTTCTATAATCTTTATCTCGAAGCACGCGATCTTTTTGATGTAGCTACACTTAAATTGGGCAGACAACCAATCTATAATTCTATTACAGGCGGTTTATTTGATGGAGCAAATCTTAAATTAAGATATAATGGTTTCGCATTAAGCGGCTATTATGGCGGTAATGTCCCTGCTTATCAAAAACTTGAATTTACAAATGATATCGAAAACGACTATCTTCTCGGTGGTACTTTTGAAGTTACTGCTCTCGAAGGGTTTAGATTCGCTGTAAGTTATGTGGATAAGAATTTCAAACCACTTAATTATACAGCAATGCGCCTTTCTGAAAATCTAGATCCGGTTCAAATTTTAATTGAACAAAAATCTAATCAATATAAATTCTTATCAGGTGAAGCATCTTACGAAATGAAAGGTGTATTCAGCATCGATACGAAATATGATTACGATCTTAACTTCAATGAAACTTCCAAGATTGAAGCAACGGGTAGAGTTCAAATTACTGATGAATTAGGAGCTAATGCTTATTTTAATTTGAGAGAGCCGATGATAAGATATAATTCTATCTTTGCTGTTTTTAATTATGGCAATTCTCAAGAAATTGAAGGAGGGCTTGATTATAAGATCAATGAATTTTTTACAGTTACAGGTAAATTCGGTCAAGTAGAATATGAAGATGAAAACTCACAGAGAGTTTCGGTTGGATTAAATTCTAATTACGGAAGTGTTAGTTATCGTAAAACAATGGGATATGCTGGTGAATTAGATAATATCTCTGTTTATACAGCTCACTCATTCTTAGAAGGTACTCTTACTCCATCTCTTGGTGTTGCATTTACTACATACAAATTATCAAAAGATTCAGAAAAGAATAATATCACATCGATTTTAGCAGGATTGAATGTACGTCCTTGGAATAAATTATCATTTGATTTACAGGGACAATTTTTCAACAACAAAATATACACTAACGATTTCCGTGTGTTAGTGAAAATAAATTATTGGTTCAATACTAACTTTTAGAAAACTATGAAATCAAAACACTTTTATTCAATAATACTAATAATCACAATTGCCTTTTTAGGGATTGCCGCTATAAGTGAAGATAAAGCAGGCGATGGCGAGAAGAGCAATAAAGATGTGATTAAATTCTCTCATGCTGTTCACGCTGAAATTAGTACATGTGCGGATTGCCATACGAACGTAGCCGGAAGTGAAAAAATCACTGATAGATTATTGCCGGAGAAAGCAAAATGCGCTGAATGTCATGACGTAGAAGATACTGATAATTGCAATATGTGTCATTATGAAGATGTATTAGAACCATTAATTCAGAAAAAATCTGATCTAATGTTCAATCATAAATACCATGTTACAGAACAGAAACAAGATTGCGAATCTTGCCATAAAGGATTGACGGAAGTTGATTATAGCTTTAAATCAGCATTGGTAAATCCACCTATGTCAAACTGTTATCAGTGCCATAATGGAGTTACTGTTGCCTCGAATGAATGCGAATCATGCCATATATCCACTGTTGACTTACTTCCTCAAGATCACAAACAGGTTGCTTTCAATAGAAATCATAAATTTGCCGCCGGTTCATCTGACGCCAATTGCCAGATGTGTCATGATGATGAATTCTGCGGTACTTGCCACGTTGGAACAACTGCATTAACTGAAAAAAATTCATCGGGCGATTTTTATTCCCCTTATTCACCTCATAAGTTTTTAGATAATACTAAGAAACAGCAGCTTACAAGAGTGCATGACTTGAATTATCGATTTACACATGGAATTGACTTGAAAGGCAAAACTACCGAATGCCAAACATGTCATCAAATTGAAACCTTCTGTGCAGAATGTCATGATTCAGAAGGAGGCGATTTTGCATTAGGAGGAATGACTCCTTCATCACATAGCAAGCCTGGATTCGTTATGCTCGGTGTTGGTTCGGGCGGCGGAGAACATTCAATATTGGCTAAGAGAGATATCGAAAGATGCGCTTCTTGCCACGACCTTCAAGGCTCTGATCCTAGCTGTATTGTCTGCCATGCAGATAATGATGGAATTAGAGGTACTAATCCAAAAACACATGCTCTTAGTTATATGAGAAGTGAACATGGGGATTGGCATACTGACCAAGGTTCGGTATGTTATAATTGTCATACAGACGCAAATGCCAGACCGGGTGGAAATAGAAATATTGGTTTCTGCGGTTACTGTCATAATTAGAAAAGTTATTTATACAGGTTAATTATGAAATATATCAAAGTTTATTTATTCGTTGTATTAGCTCTC
>JALNXG010000056.1 GCA_023230485.1 Melioribacteraceae bacterium | reverse complement strand
TGCTATGGAACGAAAAGACGAATCGGTAACCTCCGCCATGGGAGCTTGTATCAAGCGTGTTCCTAAGTTCAAGTTTCCAATTGTCATATTTTTCTATTCGGAATTTCTAATTCCTATTATTCAGTTTCTTCATCAGCTTTTTCTTGAGCTGCTTCGTCTTTTAAAAGTGCTTTTCTCGATAAACTGAATTTACCGTTTTCTATACTTAAAAGCTTAACTTTAATCATATCACCTTCTTTAAGAACATCGGTTACTTTTTCAATTCGCTTATTATCAATCTGCGAAATGTGAAGCAATCCCTGAGTTCCCGGAAGGATTTCTACGAATGCGCCAAAATCAGCTATCTTAACTATTTTTCCACTATAAGTTTTTCCTACTTCCGGTTCTGATACTAACGCTTTTACAAATTCTTTAGCTTGTCTAGCTAAATCAGCATTCATACCTGAAATTCTTACAGTTCCATCTTCATCAATATATACTTCTACACTAAAATCTTTCTGTATCTTCTGAATTACTTTACCACCTGGTCCGATTACAGCACCGATTTTCTCGGTCTTAATCTTTGTAGATAGTAAAGTTGGAGCCCACTGAGAAATAGTTTCTCTAGGAGTAGAAATTGCTTCTTTCATAATTCCAAGAATATGCAAGCGTCCTTCTTTAGCCTGTGCTAGAGCTTTCTCCATAATTTCAAATGAGATTCCTTGTATCTTGATATCCATCTGAATTGCAGTGATACCTGTTTCTGTTCCAGCAACTTTGAAATCCATATCACCGAGATGATCTTCATTTCCAAGAATATCAGTAAGAACCGCAAATTTATCATCTTCTTTTACAAGACCCATGGCGATACCTGCAACAGAATCCTTAGCCGGAACTCCGCCATCCATTAATGCTAATGAACCGGCACATACCGTAGCCATAGAAGACGAACCATTGGATTCCAAGATATCTGAATTTAATCTGATTGTGTAAGGGAATTTTTCATCTATCGGAACAATATATTTAATTGCTCTCTCTGCTAGATTACCATGCCCAACTTCTCTTCTTCCAATACCCGTAAATCTTCCTGTTTCGCCAACACTGAATGGAGGGAAATTATAATGAAGAATGAATCTCTTTTTATATTCAACTCCAAGACCATCTATAATCTGTTCATCTCCTTTAGTACCCAATGTAATAGTGGATAAACTCTGTGTTTCACCTCTAGTAAAAAGAGCTGAACCATGGGTTCTTGGTAATAATCCTAATTCGATAGAAATTGGTCTTACTTGAGTAAGATTTCTTCCATCTAATCTTAATCCATCTTCAAGAATCCTTTGACGCATTAAATCTTTTTCCATATCGTGGAGAATTGATTTAATTACAGCTTCCTGTTCAGGATATTTTTCTGCTAATGCTGTGAGTACTTCTTCGGTAAGTTCACCATTCTTTGCTGATCTTTCTTCTTTAGCAAGAACTTCTGAAACGATTACTTTAAATTTATCTAAAGCTAATTCATTAACCTCTTTAGCTAAATTTTCGTCAATTATTTTTGGCTCTACAACCATTTTAGGTTTACCGCAAAGCTCGCGCAATTCTAATTGAACAGCTATAAGTTTTTTGATTTCAGTTTGTGCGAATTTAATTGCAGCAAGAAGTTCTTCTTCCGATACATTTTTTGATTCGCCTTCGACCATCATTACAGAACTTTCAGTACCTGCAACTACTAACTCAATATCACTTGATTCGAGTTCAGTAGCAGTCGGATTAACAATAAATTCACCATTAACTCTACCAACACGAATTTCACCGACCGGTTCAAGAAACGGAATATCTGAAATTGTTAATGCAGCCGATGCACCTACTGCTGCAAGAACATCTGCGTCATTTTCGTTATCATAAGAATATACAAATGCTACAACTTGAGTATCGTTTGTATAATTATCAGCAAATAAAGGTCTTATTGGTCTATCAATTAATCTTCCACTAAGAACTTCTTTATCAGAAGGTTTACCTTCTCTTTTAAGAAATCCACCTGGAATTTTTCCTGCTGCAAATGCTTTCTCACGATATTCAACAGATAATGGGAAAAAATCGATATCATCTCTTCTGCCACCTGCTACCGCCGTAACTAAAACTAAAGTATCACCATACTGAACTGTAACCGAACCATTAGCCTGCTTAGCAAGTTTTCCTGTTTCAATTATGAGCTTCTTATTTCCAATCTCGACTTCTTTTCTAACTACCATTTATCTACCTTTATTTTCTAATATTAAGTTCATGAATTATTGCTCTGTATCTCGATATATCTCTATCGATTAAATAATCGAGAAGTCTTCTTCTTTTACCTACCAACTGCATCAATCCGCGTCTTGATGAGTGATCTTTTTTGTGTTCATTAAAGTGACCTGTTAATTTGTTAATTCTTGCGGTAATTAGCGCAATCTGAACTTCAGCAGTGCCGCTATCTTTGTCGTTTTTACCAAATTTTTTAACAAATTCCAATTTTTCTTCTTTGGTTAAATTCATTTCTACTACTCCTTTTTTGTTTTACGATTAAACCCCAGAACCATTCCGGGATCAATTAGTTGTTTATAAATATTTTCTTGCTTTTGCTTTATCTAAATTAAGCTGCGAAATTAATTCTTCTTTTTTTGAAAATTTAATTTCCTCCCTTAATCTATCAATAAATTCTATCTTTATCTCTTTCCCATAAAAAGTTTCTCCAAAATCGAGTAAATGAGATTCTATTACAATCTCATGACTATCCGTAAAAGTTGGACGTAAGCCAATATTTACAATAGAAGCAAACTTCTCCCCTTCCAAAAAAGAATATGCTATGTAAACACCAACTGCCGGGATTGCCTTACTACTATTTTTTACATTTACATTCGCAGTGGGATATCCTAAAGTTCTTCCTCTTTTTGCACCTTCAACCACCACTCCGGATATACTATAATTTCTATTTAAGTAACTATTTGCCTTTTTTATTTCGCCACTTTCTAAATAATAACGAATCTTAGTACTACTTACAATTTCGTCTCCCTTTATTTTAGCGGGAATCGAATCTACATCAAATCCATATTTAGTTCCAAGAAGCTTTAAGTTTATTTCATCTCCGGTTCTATCCTTACCGAAACGATGATCGTAACCAATAACAATTTTTTTCGTATTGATTTTATCAATAAAATATTTTTTTACAAAATCTTCAAAAGAAAGCTTAGCAAATTCTTCATTGAATGATGCAATGAAAAGATTTTCAATTCCATAACTTTCAAAAAGCTCTACTTTTTCTGAATAAGTAGTTAACAATCGCAAATTGAAATTTTTTGATACAATCGATCTTGGATGTGGTTCAAATGTAAAAACTAAAGAATCCGCATTTAAAACTTTAGCTTCATCAATTAATGAAGTCAAAATTTCCTGATGACCGATATGAACTCCATCAAAAGTACCTACCGTAACAACATACGACTTGTTCTTATCAAGAAAGGAATAATCTGTATATAGATTCATTTACTACTCTAATTAACAGGATTAGGAATGAGTAATTTTTTTAGTTCTTCTACCTCAAAAGCATCAGATACATTATAAGTGCCAATTTTGGTTCGTCTTAAAGATTTCAAATAAGCTCCGCATCCAAGCTTTGCACCTAAATCATTTGCTATTACTCTTATATAAGTACCTTTCGAGCATTTTATTTCAAAATAAATATCCGGGAACTCATACTTCAAAATATCAAAAGAGTAAATTTCGACAGGACGAGGTGCTCTTTCTACCGTTACACCCTTTCGAGCATATTTATAGAGTGCTTTACCGTTTAGCTTAAGAGCCGAATACATTGGCGGAACTTGATTAATAGCACCTTGAAATTCTTTCTTGGCTTCTTCTATCTCTTCGAGAGTAATTTTAGCAGCAGCTTCTAAATTGTCGCTGTCAAATTCGGTCTCGGCATCAAAAGAAGGAGTAGTGTTTCCGATTGTAAAAATGCCCTCGTAAGTCTTTTCGAGATTTTGATATTCTGTAATTTCTTTTGTTTTCTTACCGGTACATATAATCAATAATCCTGTTGCTCTAGGATCAAGTGTGCCGGCATGTCCAACTTTTTTAACTCTCGAAAATCTGCGAATCCGATGCACGATATCGAAAGAAGTAAAACCTTTCTCCTTATCAATAAGTACAACTTCTCCCTTATTAAAATCTATATCGCTAAAATCAGTCTTCGTTCTTAGAATCATTTTTATGAATTTCTTTAAATAAATTCTCCATCTTCTCAACGTAGTCAAGAGTGTCGTCAATATAAAATTCCAAATCCGGTACAGATCGAAGAGTAATTCTATGAGCTAATTCGGAACGGAATCTTCCCTTCATTTCATGAACTTTTTCTAAAACCATTGCTCTTTTTTCTTTTTCAAATACCGAAAGATAAACCCTCGCTATTTTAAGATCAGGAGTAACTTTCACACTCGTAATAGTCAATAATCCAATATTTGGATCTTGTATTTTAAGAAGAAATATTGAGCTAAGCTCTTCTTTTATAAAACTTTCTACTTTCTTTATTCTATGTGACATTATACTAATTTTTTCTTTGTTTCAATAATTTTATATGCTTCAATTATATCACCAACTTTAATATCATTAAAGCTAGCAATACTCAAACCGCATTCGTAACCTGCATCAACTTCTTTAACGTCATCTTTAAATCTTTTCAATGTACTTAAATCGCCTTCATAAATCACAATACCATCTCTGATAAGTCGTATTTTATTCAGTCTCGTGATCTTACCATCTGTAACATAACAACCTGCGATAGTGCCAGCTTTCGGTACTTTGAAAGTTTGCCTTACTTCTACTGTCGCAACCATCTCTTCTGAAAGAGTAGGAGAAAGCATACCTTCGATTGCCGATCTAACTTCATTAATAGCGTCATAAATTACGTTATATAATCTAATATCTACTTTTTGAGTTTCGGCAAGTTTACGCGCATTTACGTTTGGTCTTACATGAAAACCAATAATAATCGCATTAGATGCAGCAGCAAGAAGAACGTCTCCTTCACTAATTGCACCAACGCCTTTATGAATCACGCGAACATTTACTTCTTTATTTGCAATCTTCATAAATGAATCGGATAATGCTTCGATAGAACCATCCACATCACCTTTTACTATAAGTGGTAATTCTTTTACGCCACCGATACTAATCTGATTTGCAATTTCATCTAATGTAATTAATTTAACTTGTTTATGATCCTGCTCTCGTTTTACCTGCGAACGTTTAATTGCAACTTCACGGGCAACTCTTTCAGATTCTACACTAATAAATGTATCACCTGCTTGAGGTGCACTTTCAAATCCGAGCACCAATACAGGTGTCGATGGTCCCGCTTCTGCTACTTTATTATTTCTTTCATCAAACATTGCACGGACACGACCATGAACTACTCCGGCTACAAATGGATCACCAATTCTTAATGTACCTTTTTGAACGAGTACCGTTGCAGTTATACCACGACCTTTATCCAATTGAGATTCAATAATTGTTCCGCGTGCCTCTCTGTCAGGGTTTGCTTTGAGTTCTAGAAGTTCAGCTTCGAGAACAAGTTTTTCTAAAAGAAGTTCGACATTCAAACCGGTTTTAGCAGAGATTTCCACGCACTGATATTTACCACCCCATTCTTCTACTAATACATTTCTATCAGCTAATTGCTGTCTGATTTTTTCAATATTAGAATTTGGCTTATCTATTTTATTAATTGCGATAATAATCGGCACATTAGCAGCTTGAGCATGATTAATTGCTTCCACCGTTTGAGGCATTACTGCATCATCAGCCGCTACAATTAATACAACTATATCTGTAACCTTAGCACCACGAGCACGCATTGCTGTAAATGCTTCGTGACCCGGTGTATCTAAGAATGCAATCTCTCTTCCATCTTGTATAATTACTTTATAAGCACCGATATGCTGTGTAATTCCACCTGATTCGCCTGCTACTACATTTTCCCTTCTTATATAATCCAAAAGTGATGTTTTACCATGATCTACGTGTCCCATGATTGTAACAACTGCCGGACGCGGCTTTAATGTTTCAGGTGCATCATCTTCATCTACATCTATATCAGTATGAAATTCTTCCTGAAGTTCTATATTAAATTCAAATTCATCAGCTACTAATGTAATAGTATCAATATCAAGACGTTGATTAATTGAAACCATTATACCTAATCCGAGACATTTTTGGATAACATCGGTAACCGGAACTTTCATCATATTAGCTAATTCATTAACTGATATGAACTCAGTTACTTTTAGAGTAAATTTCTCTATTTCTTTCTGCTCTTGAATTTTTTCCTGAATGTCAGCTTTCTCTTTGCGTTTTTTCTTTCTCGCATTAGCTCTTTCGCCCATAGCAGATTCATCGATACTAAGCATTGTACGTTTGATAGCTTCTTCTACTTCTCTTTTATCGACTTCCAATTTTTTAATTTTCTTCTTCTTCTTGGCTACAATCGGATCTGCCGGCTCATCGCCCGTCTTAGTTTTTTTCTTTGCTTTAAGAACTTTTTTCTTTTTCTTTTTATCAGCTTCTGATTCTACTTCACCCACTTTTTTAGTTACTATATTGCTATTCGGTTGAGTAGTTTTATTGCCGTCTTGTTTTTGTTGATCTGGTCTAGCACCTCTATCATCTTTACGTTTTCGATTGAGATCAATTTTACCTACAATTGTCAATCCTTTCTTACGGGTATCTAATTCAATCTCAGCTTTTGTTCTAAAAGATTTTATCGGTTCAACTGTTTCGGGAGCTTTAGGAGTTTGTTGACTTTCGATTGGTTCAGCTTCTTCTTCAATTACCGAAATTTCATTCTCTACCGGAACTACATTTTCTTTGATTTCTTTAGATTCAATCTCTGCTTCCGGAGCATTTGCTTCCTTCGGTTCAGTTTCTGATTTTATTTCTGTTTCTTCGATTTCAATTGTATCCGAAGTCTCAATTACAGGAGATTCTTCTATAATTTCTATTTTTTTATCAATGACTGGTTCTGAAATTGTTTCTTCCACATCATCAGACGCTTCTTCTTTAACCGGTTCCGGTTCAGCAGCAGGAGCTGGAGGAAGTTCTTCTTGCTTCCTTTCTATGGGTTCTGCTCTATCGACTTTCTTTTTATAATCGTCAATCTTCTTTTTATGTTTTTCTTGCTTTTCGATATCTTTCTTGAAATGCGAATTTATTTCGGCAAGCATCTCATCTGATATTGTTGTCATGTGATTTTTAATTTCAAAACCTTTTTTCACTAAATGATCAATAATCGATTCAGACGAAAGATTATACTCTGCTGCTAATTTGTAGATTTTTAATTTTTTATTTTTTGCTGCTTCTGACATTTTTAATTCCGGTTAAAGTGTTATGATTATTCTTCTTCTTCAAATTGGTTCTTTAGGATTTCAATTATTTCATTAGCTTTTTGTTCGTCAATTCCTTCTATTTCTTTTAGTTTTTCAACACCCGCCGATAACACTTCTACAGCTGTATCAAATCTATTATTAATTAAAATATCTACAAATTCGCCAAGCTCTTCTCTTAATTCTACTAACTCAATATCTTCTTCATACTCTTCAAATGGTTTTTCTTCACGGATAACTTCTATTTCATATCCAGTAAGCTTAATTGCTAAACGAATATTAACTCCGCTTCTTCCCACAATCAAAGAAACCTGATCACTATCAGCAAAGACAGTGCATTTTTTATTTTCTTCATCAATCTCAATCTGTTTTAATTTGGCAGGTAACAAAGCGCGTTGAATAAAAACAAATGGATCGTCAGAATGATTGATAACATCAATATTTTCGTTATTCAATTCGCGTACGATAGCATGAATTCTTACTCCCTTCATACCAACGCAAGCACCGACAGCATCAATTCTACTATCGTGAGATTCAACAGCAACCTTAGCTCTTTCGCCCGGTTCGCGTGCAATTCTTTTTATCTCGATTACACCATCATATATTTCGGGAATTTCAATTTCAAATAATCTTCTTAGGAATAAATTATCTGCTCTCGAGATTAAGATTAATGGTCCATTAGGCGTACTTTTTACTTCTTTTACAACCGCTCTAATTGTATCCCCTTTTCTATATTTCTCTTTAGGTATCTGCTCTAATCGAGGCAAATTCAATTCATTTTTATTATGGTTTACAAGTACGTCATTTCTTCTTACCTGATAAATATCTCCGACAACTATTTCGCCAAGCATTTCTTTATATTCATTGAGTACAAGTTCTTTTTCAATTTCTCTAATTTTCTGGCTAAGGTTTTGACGAGCAAGATTAATAAGTCTTCTTCCGAAATGCGAAAGTTCAATTTTTTCTACAAAATCGTCTCCGACTTCTAATTCATCTTCATTTCCTTTTTCATTTACTTCATCGATAGTAACCTGAAGATTAGGGTCTTCCACTGATTCTACAATTTCTCTCTCAAGAAATATTTCAATATCCCCCTTATCCATATTCACAACGACACTAAAATTAGCATCCTCGCCATATTTCTTCTTAACCAGAATCCCGAAAATTTCTTCAATAATGCCGGCAAGCATATCCTTATCGACACTTTTTTCGCGCACCATCTGCGAAAAGGATTCTACAATCTCACTATTCATTTATTTTCTCCATAATTAAAAACTAATTAATACTTTCGCTTTTGTTATATCACTGAACTTAATAAAATAAAGGTCTTTCTTTTCTTTTATTGTTAGCTCATCATTATTTAATTCAATAAACAGTCCGGTAAGTTTTTTAGAAATCCCTTCGTGGTTATATTCAATCTCTAATTTTCTATTCAAATGTTTCTTGTATTGAGCTAAAAACTTAAGAGGTCGATCTACTCCGGGGGAAGATACATCAAGGCGATACTGCGATTCTATTAAATCATTCTGCTCAATGAGTTCGTTAATTGCTCTTGCGATTGCCGAGCAATCCTCAGAAGTTACACCCACTTCATTATCGAGAAACACTTCTACTATCTGTAGTTTTGAATCACCTCGAAAATTAACTTCTATCGGAAGAAATCCTAAGGAAGTAACTAATTTTTCTATTTCTGTTGTTATAATATTTTTACTCATAGTTTATATACAAAAATCGCCCAAGAAGGGCGATTAGAGACATATTAATATAGTTAATTGAAGGCAAATTAGCAAATATTTAAATATTCATTATTATTAGTCTATTTCGAATGATGCCGATACTACTGCATTAATTTCTTTGACGATCGAAGTATTATCATTCATTCCATAATCTGAAACCATATTGGAATTTGGTGGAGTAATCTGGATAACACCCATCCTTGCATTACGAAGCGGACCAAGATCTCTGCCGGTGGATTCAGCCACTTTTTGTGCCCTTTCCATAGCATTTTTAGCCGCTTCAGCTTGTATTACGACCTTTTCATCATCAATCTTCGAATATAAATATTCAGGTGAATCCACTTGGATATCAAGACCATTTTCCACAAGAGAGACTAATAGTAACGATAATTCTTTTATTTTATTAACATCACTATCTTGTATCTCGAACCGCTGGCTATAAACATAATGAGAAACTTCATTTGTTGGATAACCGGTCTCATTCATTTTATTTACTGCGTATCCATTAATTGGGAACATCTCCACCTGTTCTTTTTTTATTCCTTTCTTTTCGAGAAAAGAAATCAGAGTAGGAGCTTGCGCAACTAATTGCTGATAAGCAGATTTACGATCGAATGAAACAACCTGAATTGATAATCTCTGTATTCCGAGATCCGAAGTAATTGTTTTCTTAGCCGATCCTGTAACAGTAATTGTCTGTTCGGCTGATTTTGCCGATTTCCACACAAAAGCAAGAATGACCACAGATAAAAGAATTGTTAATGACAAAATTGAAACAGGTGCTATGTCTCTATATCTTTCCATATAATCTCTCATTAATTTGAATGCAAGCTAATCAAAATTTTTCAATATTTCATCACAAATTGCATAACCTGATGCAGTTAATTTTACTATTCCGGCATCCTTTCGGAGATAATTACTATTCACTAATTGATTTAGAAGTATTTCATTTTTATTAAACCACTCTCCACCAAATCTTTTTTCTAATTCAGATAAACTAATTCCACTGCTCCTAAGCGAGAGCATTACATATTCTTCAAGTTGCTGTTCCATAGAAATCAATTCGCTCCCTGCTACTCCAATTCCCTTTTTATTCATAGCTTCTATATAAAGATTTAGTGAAGAATAGTTCCACCATCTTTTACTATTTAGATATGAATGAGCCGAAGTACCGAATCCGATATAATCCTTACTTCCCCAATACGCATTATTATGAACGCACTCGAATCCGGGTAAAGCAAAGTTGGAAACTTCATACTGTCTGAATCCTTTTCCTTCCAGATACTTAATTGTTATTTCATAAAGCTCTGCATCATAATCCTCATCTTGCATCTCCACTTTCCCATCTAAAACCATTTTGTTTAATATAGTACCCGCTTCTAAAATCAAGCTATATGCAGATATATGAGTAATTGGAAGCTTCATTGCCTCATCTAAATTATAAAGCCAATTTTCTTTTGATTGTTTTGGAAGATTAAATATTAGATCGAGATTAATATTATCGAACCCCGCCTCCTTTGCTTCTATTATAGTTCTTCGAGCGGTATCGGCATCGTGAATACGTGTAAGGAATTTTAATTCCTCTTCAATGAATGATTGTATCCCCACGCTTAATCGATTGATTCCGATATTTCTAAATTGAATTAGCTTCTTTTTATCGACAGTTCCGGGATTGGTTTCGAGTGTGATTTCAATATCATAAGCAAAATGGAAATATCTCATTAGTTCATTTAGAATAGTGCCGATATATTCGGGCGACATAAAAGATGGAGTGCCCCCGCCGAAGAATACCGAAATAACTTTCTTATCTTCTGAATTAAGATTTCCGTAATGATTAATTTCTTGTGAGATTGCTTTGAGGTAGTTTGATTCGTTCGTATAATTCGTAATGGAATAAAAATCGCAATAGATACATTTATGGTCGCAGAATGGAATATGAATATATAAAGCAATTTCTTTCAAATGTTTTGTCCTGTATCCCACCCAAAAATAAAAACCCCGACATAGAACCGGGGCTTATTCTTAATATTTTTTTAGAATCCTAATGATAGACCCAAAGAAGCTGTACTAACTTTAGCAGCTTTATAATCAGCATTAATATTTAATACAGCTAATTTGATATTAAAGCCGACCGTAAAACCAACTTTGTTCTCTCCTTCAAGTTCCATTTTAATAGGCACTTTTACTTTAGACCCAAGTTCATCTATCTGGTTTGATTCATAAGTATAACTCACATCAGTTGTAAAAGATTCCATTGTAGCACCAACGTAAGGAGTAAATGCAACTGTACCACCAAATGTTTTACTAGCGTATAGACCAAATTGAGTTGCGTTTGTTTCTAAGATATCACCAGCCTTCAAATTCTGGAAAAAGAATCCTACGCCAATATCAACTGGTAATGGATTAGGAATCCAGTATCCGATATTATGAATTAATCCCGCTCCCCAGAAACTTACTTTTCCGATATCTTGAACATCTATGCTTGGGAAATAGCGAACAGAGACATAAGTACCAAGAACAGTACCGGCAGTAACTTGAACGGCTGCCATTGGCAATGCCGGTAATTCATCTAGAAATCCTTTTACTTCATCTAAGTTAACAGTATATTTTGCTACATCTTGACCATTAACTTTAGCACCCGGGAAATTAACTTTTACGAATTCATCTTTTTTACCATTTACAGTTGGACCACTAAAATTAACACCGAATGCTTTGTTCTGCATTTCGCTATAAATTGCATTATATTGAGGAGTACCTGGTTGGTAACCTGAATTTTTTATAATAGCATCGATCTGCGAATTACTAAAAACGAATGTTCCTGATTCTGAAAAAGTTTTTTGATCATCCGAAAAGAATGATCCCATAGCTACAACTTTGAAATTGAAATGAAACCCAATCAAAGATTTAGGTGGTACACCATGCACCCAACCGGAATTTAAGTTAGAACCGAATGCCGAAGAAACGGGTTTTACATAAGCTTTACCTGCAGTTGCAGATAAGTTGGATAAGGTTTCTTCTAATGACTGCGCCGAAACCATACCGGTCATTACGACAACCAATAAAAGAATTAAAGATTTTTTCATACACCCTCCTGCTTTGATTTATTTTAGTTTATTCCTAAAAGTTCTTTTGCGCTCACTATTGCTGAATCAGTAATTTTTTCGCCACTTATTAATTTAGCAATTTCATTTATCTTTTCCGATTGATTTAGCTCACGAATATTGCTAACCACTCGATCTTCGATTTTAATCTTTTCAACAGAATAATGATAATCGGAAAGAGAAGCAATCTGCGGAAGATGTGTAATTGCAATTATTTGATGAGTCGAAGAAAGATTCTTAAGTGCCTGTCCCACTTTCTGCGCAATCCTTCCGCTCACTCCCGTATCAATTTCATCGAAAATCAATATCGGAAGTTTATCCGACTTAGCAAGAACGGATTTAAGAGAAAGCATCACACGCGAAACCTCACCGCCGGAAGCGACTTTGACCAATGGTTTCGGGTCTTCCCCAAGGTTCGTTGAAATCAAAAATTTAACGTTATCAATTCCTTTACTATTATAAGAATAGTTTTTTCCATTTACCGAAATAGAATCCGAATCATTTTCTGTTTCATTCATAGCAAAATTAATTTCAAAAATTCCATCTGCTATACCTAGATTCTTAAGAGAATTTTCCACTTCTTGTTTTACTTTCCTTACAACTTTTTTTCTCTTCTCAGAAATCTCGATAGCGATAGTACCGCATTCAGATTGTAATTTTGTAATCTCTTTTTTGTAATTGGAAATCTTTTCTTCAAAATTTTCTATCAAGTCGAATTCTTCGCCGATCTTTTTTCTATGCTCTAATAAATTTTTGAGTGATCCATGTCCGTAACGTTTCTTTAGATGTGTAATGTTATTGAGACGTGATCGAAGTGAATTTAATTTTTCCGCATCTAGATCGATATTGAATTTATAATCACGCAGAGAAAGAGCAAGTTCTTTAATAATCACTTGAGCCGAATCGGCTTCGCCGGAAAGTTCACCGAAATATTTATCCAATCGCGCAAGGTCAGTTAACTTATTTTGGACTTCTACAAGTTTATCATAGACCGCATTTTCTTGATCGAAAAGCATTTCATAACATTCATTAGAAAGAGAAATTATCTGTTCAGCATTTTCTAATTTCGTTAGTTCTTCTTCTAAAGTAATATCTTCATTTTCTTCGGGATTGATCGCATCGATCTCTTTTATCTGGAAAGAATATACTTCCCTTTTTTCGGCGAAGAATTTTTTCTCTGAAAGAATTTTTTCATATTCCGATTTTATCGAAGTTAATTTCTTTCGTGCTAAATTAAATTTTTCGAGATCATCGGTAACATCAACATATTGATCTAAGAAATCGATATGATGCTCATTCTTAAGTAACGATTGATGTTCATGCTGACCGTGGAGATCGACTAATAATTCACCTGCATCTTTTAAGAGATTCAACGTAACGGGTGTATCATTAATAAAACAGCGGTTTGAACTCTTTAATGAAATTTCCCGTCTTAAAATTAATTCATCGTGGAACTCGATATCATTTTCTTCGAGGAGTGATTTTATTCGGCGATGATCGGAAACATCAAACATCGCTTCGACAATAGTTTTATTCGCACTTTTACGGATAACTTCTACCGAAGCACGTTCACCGAGAATAACGCTAAGGGCATCAATAAGGATTGATTTACCGGCACCGGTTTCGCCCGTGATAATATTTAATCCTCTGCCGAACTCGATAAAAACATTTTCGATTAAGGCGTAGTCTTTGATTTGAAGCGATTTTAACATAAGTTATCGGAAATTATAGATCAAAATTTAACAAACTAATGGAAACTATCAAGTAATAAATAGTATAAAAGGTAATATTTGACAAGCGGAGAGTAATTTAGTATATTTGTCGTCTAAATATCGCGGGGTGGAGCAATTGGTAGCTCGTCGGGCTCATAACCCGAAGGTTTCAGGTTCAAGTCCTGACCCCGCTACTACAAAAGCCCGAAAATTAAAGTTTTCGGGCTTTTTTTGTTTATGCAAGATCTAAAATGCCTAATCAGTTTTTCAAGCCGAATGCATTAAAATATGTTGGGATTTTTTTTTACATTAATATTGTAAAATAAAATTAATTACTTTTCAAGTGAAGTCAACGAAATAAATCTATATATAATTATTGGCTGCGTTTTTCAAAGCTGCATTTTAGTATTTGGCGGCGGCTTAGTAACAAAGTCGATATGTGTTTAAATAAGTTAAAGAGGAGTCATTATGAAAAGTATTGTTTTTAGATCTATTATTTTTATTATCTCTATTAATTCATTTTTACTCGCTTCAAATGATTTATCGGTAAAAGATAAAAATTTATATGGCTCGAAAAAGGGTTATATTGAAAAAACAACCCTCGTTATAGAACCCTTCGGAAGTTATGTAGAGCAGTCATTGTATTTAGAATACTCGGAGAGAAATCAGTTTTCATCAAGCCTTCTCGAAATTGTTCATCGCTTCGAGTTACCAAAAGATGCAGTCGTTAAAGATATGTGGCTATGGATGGGCGATAGTGTGATGCAAGCTCAAATGTACGATACGTGGACTGCAAGAGGAATATACGACAGCATAGCTGCCACAAAATATGACCCCGCATTTTTAACCAAAACCGGGACACAATATGAACTTAGGATTTATCCTTTGGCTGCCGGAAGTTTTAGAAAAGTAAAGATCACCTTTATAGTTCCTACAAGATGGTATGGAAATCAAGCAACTGCAGAATTACCTCTAAAAATGCTGCTATCAAACAACTCGAGTAAAAAACCGCTTGAGATTCTTTTTCGATACAAAACCAATATATGGTGTGTTCCTAAAATCTCAGAGTTACCCCAAAAAGAATTTGTTGAACTTACCGATACACTCAATTACAAATATAAACACGTTTTGATAGATGACATT
This sequence comes from Melioribacteraceae bacterium, assembly GCA_023230485.1. Lineage (GTDB taxonomy): Bacteria > Bacteroidota > Ignavibacteria > Ignavibacteriales > Melioribacteraceae > BRH-c32. The sequence continues at coordinate 11,276 of JALNXG010000056.1, read as the reverse complement.
TCATCTCTCTCTTCGCTAAATATGGAATTTAATACTGAGTTTTCTGATGGTTATTACATAAACGGATATCAGGATAAAAGCGATAGTACGTACTTCCAACTTGGTATTTTGCCCGAAAACTTTTTTGAGGTTAAGCCGGATTCATCATCCCACAATATTCTTTTTGCAATGGATTTCAGCGGTTCTCTAAGAAAAGATTTACCGAATAAGCTACCAATTTATCGTTCGTTGATTAAGAGTTCATTGAAAGAAAATGATAATTTCAAATTACTGGTTTCGGGCAATGGAGAAATAGTCGATTATACACACTCATTTTTACATGCAACTTCCTTAAATATAAATAAGGCTTTAGACAATTTTGAGCAAAGTGATTTTGCAAAAACTCTTAATGAAGCGCATTCGACCAATTTACTTTTTTGTGACCATGATGCCGTTAATAATTGGAGTTTTAATGACCTTTCTTCTATTGCAAATGTAACCCAATTTGATAGAATTCAAGACGCAATTAACTCTATTACTAAATTTGATGTGGTTGCTGCCTATGCTCACGGATTTGATTACAGGATTGATCAAGAGACAGCAAACCAGGTAATTGAAAGGCTGGATTCGTTGTTTATTAATGGGGGAAGATTCTTAAGCTATTATGATTATAATAGAGAAAATTCCGAAATATTGGCAAGACATTATATCCAAGGGTTAAAAGTCAAAAAAGTTATTCACGATGCAGTTACTTTATATAGAAATTCAGATGGAAATATTGCATCCTCTTTTCCGGAAACTATTACTAGGAATGCCTCTTATTTTTTGGAAACTACCGACCCGGACGTTAAAATCGAATTACGCGATAAAGATGGTGATGCTGCCGTTATATCCAAAAAAATAGGAAACGGATTAATTGTTGTCTCAGGTATATGGTCGATGAAAGATGATGCGGGAATAAAGAGTTTATTAAACCCACCATTACTAAGTATTAATTCAAGCAAAAATCCATTCAATTTAGATGATTTATTAGCGCATATCAAAAATGAATATAGTATCAACAATTTTACAAAGGTTATACTTCTGAGCGACTCCGACTCGTTGATTGCGAAAGTTGATGCCAATAATATTGCTAAAGAATATATAAATGGATATGCGGGAAATTTTCCCAAATTTTCTTCTGTGAATCTATTGGAAAGTGATATAATTACTCCGGGATATATAATTGACGGCTTAACCGAATATTATGGAAGCGGATATCTTCTAAAAAAACTTGCCGAAGAGAGCAATGGACTTCACTTAGAAAAGCATTTGAATGACTGGTCGTATATCACGTCCGCATTTTCTCCTTATGCTATCCCGTTTATGAAAGAACTGAAAATTAATGCAGCAGTGGATAATGGTTCAGGGCAAATTTTTGAAATGCGTGAAGTAAATAAAATTTCCGATCCAAATAAGCCGAGATTTTTCCTTGGTCTATCAGATGCGATCAATTCGATAAAGTTTAACATTTCAGGTAGGTTCGAAGGAGACGTAAGCGAAAGCTTAGGAACCTTCACATTTTTGGTTCCTCGTGATTCAACAACAAATAATGAGATTGTAAAATCAATGTTAGGAAATGAAAAAATAAAAGATCTTTTTTATGAAAATCCAATAGATACCGCCAAAGTATTAGAGCTATCAATGAAGCATAACTTACTCACGGATTATACCGCACTGCTGGCATTAGAACCTGATGATAGATTTCATTTCTTAAGAAATCCTTTGGATGAAAGCGACCTTTCAGTTATTAATGAAGAAAATATAGAAGATATCGATTCTATTTCAGTTGCTATTTACCCCAATCCTTTTAATAATATGGCGACAATTAAACTAAACTTAAAATCAATATCTAACGTAACGGCAATCATCTATAATATCTTGGGCGAGAGAGTAAAAGATCTTGCCGATGTTTCCAGTGTATCCGGCGTGAAAACATTTACATGGTATGGAAAAAATAATTATGGCACTTCAGTAAGTAGCGGCTTATATATAGTAAGATTCGTTGTTACCGATAGTAAAACCGGGAAAGAAAATATTCTTACAAATAAGCTATTATTAATGAAATAATGTAAGCAAGCGAGATAACAATTGTGTCAAATATGAAAGGAATTTCAAAGCTGCTTTTCTGTAAATAAAAAGTTAATTCTATAAAACAACTAAAGCCCGATAACAACAATTATCGGGCTTTTTTTTGCAGATTTGTAAAGATAGATATGACCTTATAATTCAAACAATTGATAAAAATGAATATCAAGTTAAGGAATTAAAAATTTCCGAAGATACAACCGGCTTTATTGAAAACTCTACAAATGAATTCATTACTATAACTACAGATCGTATATCAACAATTAGTTTTTCTCAACCGGTTAGAGGTGCTATTGAAGGTTTTATTAATGGAACAAGGATCAGCAGTGGTGTTGGTATTTCACCCTCAGTAATGAGTGGGGGTAAAGGAGATCCGGGACTAGACATAAATTTTCTTCTTTACTCAACATTTGAGGGAGCTGTTATTGGAACAACGTATGGGATTATTAGTGAATCAAAGATTGTAATTAAAATCCCGCAACAATAAAACTAACCCTCTATTTAATTTTGTTAAAAAAAATATTACATTATAAATGGGATTAGGATAACTCTATCCATTAAAATTTTGCTCCCCTTTTTCTGATTTCTACCATTTAGTTGAATTCATAAGTTCACTATATAAAGTAAGAAAACAAAGGAGAAACAAATGAAAGCATCTATTATTCTTTTAATAGCTACCTTTTTTGTAATTTCAAATCCTATTCTTGGACAAAACTATACTAATGTCAAAGTCAATCATCTAACCGTTGGAGATCAAGATACTGATGGTGGCAATTCAATCGCAGTAGTTGGCAGTAATATTTATCTTCTTTGGCAAGATATGAATAGCACTTATCTCTCTTATGTATCAAAATCAACTGATGGTGGTGTAACATTCGGCAATGGAGTTCAGGTTAGCACTGCCCCGCTAATATTTGGTTCAATTACTTCCGATAATGATGGTTCGGTGTATGTTGCTTTGTCAGGGTTAGTCGGCGAAAGTATTAATGGAATATATTTTGCAAAGTCAACAGATCAAGCACAATCATTTTCTCCTCAAGTAACAGTATCTGCTGATGGAATATTTGCATCAATCGCTGTCTATGGCAGCAATGTTTATGTATCCTTCTATAAACAAAAACCTAATAACAAAATAGGATACTTTTTTGCAAAATCTACAAACGGTGGCACTACTTTTGAAACACCTTATGAAATATCCGATGCTGAAATAGACAACATTAAATTTGATTCTCCTAGTAATATGTCTATTGATAACAGCGGCAATATATATTGTGTTTGGAATGACGGAAGAAGAAACGGAACCGGAACAGATATCTATTTAGCTAAATCAACAGATAATGGTGTAAGTTTTGGAACTAATATTAGGGTAAATGATATTTCAGGGAGCAGTGCAAAGATACGAACAGGACCAAGTGTAGCAGCTTTTGGTTCAAATGTATATGTCGCATGGAGACAAGAAGACGATGATCAAGGAAGCAATAGACTAATTATGTTTGGAAAGTCTTCAAATGGCGGTACTTCATTTAGTGCGGGAGCAGAAAAAGTAATTGCAATCGGTGGTTGGGGTTCTCCTTCTCTAACCGTTAATTCTATTGAGGAAATATATATTGCTTATCCTCAATATACTTCTCAACAAAATGGTTTGTTCTGTTCCAAATCAAACGACCAAGGTGTCAGTTTCCCCACAACAGTATTTATTAGTGGTGCAAATGCTAATGCACAAAATCCTTCAATAGTGATTGATGCCGATGATACATTTTATTCTGTTTGGTCAGACAATCGCTCCGATGATAAAGATGTATATTTTTCTAAAGGGAAGATTACAATTGTTGGCGTTGAAGAAGAAGCAAACAATATTCCGACACAATTTGAATTGATGCAAAACTACCCCAATCCGTTCAATCCAACTACTATGATCAGATTTAATTTGCCTATTTCCGGAAATGTAACTCTAAAGGTTTTTGACCTTTTAGGTAAAGAGGTTGCAGTTCTGGTAAATGAACATAAACCTGCCGGCACGTATGAAATTGAGTTTAATGGTATGGGGCTTTCCAGCGGTGTATATTTTTACCAAATAACTGCGGGAAATTTTGTATCTGTTAAAAAGTTTACACTAATAAAATAGATTAGGGTATCATAAAATCTTACTATTTAGAGGGGATTTTATTAAGGATAATTGGCGGTGGTATTGATTTATTACCGCCAATAATAAGTGGGGGTAAAGGAGCTCCTGGAATCGACTTAAATTTTCTTATTTACTCAACATTAGCAGGAGCCGTAATTGGCACAACTTATGGGATTATCCATAAATCTAATATTGTGATTAAAATCCACTAACTACTCATGACACTATTACGACGAAAGCCTGATAACAACAGTTATCTGACCTTTTTTATTTTAATATTTTTATACGTATTTTTATATATAATATTGTACGTAATATAGGGATAATAAAATGAATACTAAATTAACTCTGAAATTAAATAAACGTTCTATTGAACGGGCAAAAAAATATGCTCAAAAGAACAAAAAAAGTCTTTCTCTAATTGTCGAAAATTATTTTAATGCGATTACAGAAAAAGAATCTCTTGGCGATATTGAAATATCTCCTAATGTACTTGAATTGTCCGGGATTATTAAACTTCCTGAGGATTTTGATTTGAAAGAGACACGCAAAAAATACCTCAATGAGAAATATTCCAAATGATAAAATTATTTATTGACTCCGACATTATTTTAGACCTCCTTGCCCAAAGAGAGCCACATTTTGAATATGCTGCTAAACTTTTCACATTGATAGATCAACAAAAAGTTGAAGCATATACCTCTCCTTTAATTTTTGCAAATCTCCACTATATACTGCGGAAATTGACTTCAAGTGCTTCAGTGTTAAAAAGTTTGAGAAAATTAAAAACCTTAATAAACGTTTTGGCAATTGACGATAGAGTAATTGGACAAGCTCTTAATTCCGAATTCAATGATTTTGAAGATGCAATTCAATATTTCACCGCTGTGAATAATGGTATAGGTATTTTATTAACAAGAAATAAAGCTGATTATAAAAAAAGTAAAATAACAGTTTCCACAGCAGAGGAATTTCTTACCACATGGTTTACAAAGAAAAATTAAATTTACAATAAATTGAACTGCAAGTGGAGTTTACAAAAAATTTAATAAATATATTATAGTATAAATATCATTTTGACGAGGGTTATGATATGTCGCATTTGAATTACTTTGAACCATATATTTCTAAAAACCCTAATCACGAAGACCAACTGACAAGGGCTTTCTTAGTCTTATTAAGATATTCTAATTCATCCTTGTTTTTGTTTTATGATATGATGTATCAACAATTATTAAAGCAAGATTTTTATAAAAAGATATCTTTAGACCTGCCATCACTTTCCGAGTTGAATCTGCGAGATATACAAATTGAAACACAAGTTAGTGAGATTAATGATAGAATTGGGCAATTCGTTGTCTCTGTATTACTGAGCGATGAGATGATAACAGAAGTAAGTGAAGTAACCATGTCAAAGAGAGGGTTTCGTTATGATGCAGTAATAACTATTTCAGAAGATGTAACTCTTATAATTGAAAATAAACCAAGAGTTAGAAATGTTTGGAAAGAACAACTTAACCCGAATCTTAGTGAAATATCCCGACAAGTAAAATTAATAAAATTCGCTTCTGTAGTTGAATGGAAAAAAATCATATCCAAACTTAGTGCTCTAAGTCAATTTCATAATGTCAACGGGTTGGAAAAATTAATGATTGAAGATTTTCTTCAATTTATTAATCGGAATTTTTCTTACTTGAACCCTTATGATAAATTCTCTCTCTGCAAATCTAATGATTTTTTATTGAATAAAAGGTTGGAGATGGTACTCCAAACAATAGCGAAGGAAATATCTGATGTCGGTTATCAGGCAAAATGGAAAAACTATTATATAAAAACCGGACTTGACGAAATAACAATGGTTATTTTCAGCATCATCGAAGATGATGAAAAAAATGATTATGTAATAAGAGCAGCTTTTTATTTTGGTGATACTACTAATCAATCAAGATCATTTTATAAAAAAAATATTCCGTTTAGCGCATTCGAAAAATCTATTAATTCCGGTTGGCATTTAGCACCCGATTTCCATATTAGTTCAATTAATACTCATCTTGTTTGGTTTCTTACAGATATAGATAAGCAACAGTATTATTATGAATACTGGATCAATCATATTGAAGAAATAAAGCAATATTCGAAAAAGGATTATCTCAAATACCACAAAAAAATTGCAAAACTTGGATTAATAGATGATACTAATAAACTAAAAGAACTTGATGATAAAATCATTAATACAAAAAGAACTACTGTGAATATTTGCCCCGCATTAATGATTTATTGGGATATTCCTTCATCTGTAGTTATCGAAAAAGATGATGCAGGGAAAATCGAAGAGTATTTTAAGGAAATATTAAATCTGGGGTTATCTGTTATTAATGAAAGACCAAAAACAATTATCGAGTAATATATATTTCAAGTTATCTTTGACTATTAAGGATCCATCATGAAGGTAAAGGATTCGCATTATATACTAATCACTTTATCCGAATCTCTGATAATTTCATATAGGTCTTTCATCGTAGATAGCGGACAGAGTTCAGTACCTTGCGAATTACGAATCTGAAGGCACGAACCACAAGCGAGAATTTCTCCCCCTTCATCAATGAATAATTGCATCTGCTCTTTAACGTTAAATTTATCGTGGGCTATATTTTCGCACTCAACTCCCTTTGCAAGTAAAAATGCTTTTACTTTATCCCCCTGCTTTAATGAAAATACTCCCAGCCGAAAGGCATTCCAAACAGTCTCTGCATCAGTAGAATAAATAATTATACCTAATTTCATTACACTATCCCTTTGTATTTTATGACGTTAAAGATAATAATTAATTGCATTTGAAAATAATACTGCAATCGAATCACTTAATTCACATCCAGATTAATCAGCACTTTATACCATTTCAAATATTTATTAAGTCGCTTTAGTAAGAAGTTCTTCTTTGTTCATAATGAATTATCCCAAAATGTGTCGGTAGGTTTTTTATTTTCATCTATTATTCTAAAAACATTCTTCATATTTACATCTATATTTTTCTTAAGTACAATGGAATTAGCAAGCCGGCTGATCTCTTTATTTTCATTAATTCCATTAAGTAGAGATATTAATTTTTTTGTTGAATCTTTTTTAACATCATATCTATTCTCAATAACAAGATTAACAATCCTGGCAAACCTCAGAAATTCATTTCTATATAAATCCATATACTCGCCAACAATTTGGTCTTCGAGAATTTTGAATAAAATTAAATCGAACTTCCTTTCATTCTGAAGTTCGTTTATATGATTAAATATAATCTGTCGAAATTTCCAAGAAGAGACTTTGGTATTAAATTTTTTATTTAAGAAAGAGATCGCAAGATCATTATGAAAATCAAAATAAATTGAACCGGCAATTAGGATTCCGAAAAGAGATAGCTTCCAAGTATGAAAGTAATGTTTTGAATCGGAACGGAGCAATCCATAATTACGAAGCTCTAAGGAAGCAAAACGTGTATTCGTAATAAATCTCTGAACACCGGTTTTTGTTTTTGCGAAATCTCCCTCTTTCAAAAAATCTTTACAGTTTTCCATAAAGGAAAGTGAGGTTTCTAATGCTTTTTTATTTTCATGATTGTGAGTAAAAAGATAGATAAGCAAGGGAATTGTGAGATCGTCTTTTGAAAAAGCATTTTTATAGCTAAACTTGCGGAGTTGTTTTAATAGTATCGGAGATTTGTCTTCTTCTTCGGGATTTTCAATTATTCGAATCTTATATTTAAGTAGCCACGATTGGTATTCCAATAATTTTAAAAGTACACTAAGTTCTTTTAGTAGTTTAGGATTTTCTTCTTTGGTAAGTTCTATTGCATATTCATTAATTTTTTCAACAAGATTAGTATCCATATTATTAGCAAATAGAGATTGACTCTCCCCTTACATTATTTTTTGATAGCCAAATAAAAGAAATAAAGTTGTAAAAGAAAAACTCAAATTTTATTTGTTATATTTCATTAGAAATTTTTCAATATTCTATTATGTAGTATTAACAAGGAATATAAAGTTCAAGACCAATTACATAGGAAGAAAATGATATGAAATATAGTTTAACTATTTTATTAGTAATAACAGCAGTATGCTCAATATCAGCTCAATCTACAAATCCCAATTATGATTCTGAATTGGCAAAAAAATTGGGAGCAGATGATTATGGAATGAAAAGTTATATTTTCGTTATGCTTAAAACGGGGAGCAATGAATCCACAGATAAAGCATTTAAAGATAGCTGCTTCGCCGGACATCTGGCAAATATTACAAAGTTAGTAAAGGATAATAAATTAATAGTTGCCGGACCAATGGGCAAAAATAATAATGCTTATAGAGGAATTTTCATTTTAAATGTAACTACATTTGATGAGGCAACTGAATTGCTAAAAACAGACCCTGCAATAAATGCAAAATTTTTGGAAGCGGAATTATATAATTGGTATGGCTCTGCTGCCTTATCTGAATATCTAAAAACTTCAGATATAATATGGAAAGTAGGGTTTTGATATTTAATTAGAAGTAAATTCTTTTTCTATTTTCCGATACTTTTTTATTCGAACAACTTGAAATATTTACGAAATACAAAAACGTCGTTCTCATTTTCTACGATAGCAGGGATCACCTCTGCATCGATCTCCTTCTGAGATTCTATTATCGATTGAAATGTTTTTATACCATGCAATGCCGATTCAATAACTGCCTCTAAAAAGAACTTTATCCATTGCATTAGATCATCGTTCTTTCTTACTAACATAAGATGGTTGTAATAAGGGATTTTGCGCTTTTCAAAAAATGCCGATAAATACAATGTGGGTTTGGATAATAATCCGAAGCTGACTAAATATAAAGTAATCAATAATCTCCCGATTCTGCCATTTCCGTCAACATAGGGATGAATGGTTATAAACTGATAATGTGCGATTGCAATTTTGATTAAATCAGGAATTTCCAAATAATCGTTATGAAGAAAATTTTCTAAGTCTCCGATTAAATTTGAAATTTCATCATGAACAGGAGGAATGTAAATCGCTTCGTTGATTGTAGCACCACCTACCCAATTTTGACTTTTCCTAAATTCACCGGGTGATTTTTTTTCTCCTCGTGCCCCGCTAAAAATTATCTGATGTGCTAAATTCAATATACGAGTAGAGAGCGGAATCTCGTTCATCTCTTCGAGGCAAATATTAATTGCCTCAATATAATTCTTTACTTCCAGCCAATCCTCTTTTTTATCAGGTGCAATTTCGGATTCGCTTAAGAGTAACTCCTTAAATTCAGTTTTTATACCTTCAATTTTGCTTGAGGCTAAAGATTCCTTAGCAATAAACAGTGGCAGAACATTCTCTATATCGGGTACACTCGAAGAGAAAGAATTAAGTTCCTCAAGTTTCTTATTTGCTTCTGAAAGTAATACGCTTAGTTCCGGATCGTCCCATGAAAAAGGATGATTAATTTTGGATGGAATAAAACATTTGTACTTATACTGCTGTAAATAATTTCCTGCTTTAAAATCTTCAATTTTCATTAAGTTGCCATAATTAAACTTTTACAAATCAAATATAATGCTCCTATTTAATATTCACAATTTATTAAGTAGAATACACCAATCATCACGATTTTAGACCAATCATCATAATTCATAACAACTTAAACAATAACCTATTTACTTTTACCACGAAAACAAAATGGAGTTGTTATGAAAACAATTTTTAGATCAATAACAGTAATTTTTATTTCTTTATTTTTTTCTATCCAATCTTATGGACAGAGCAAATTAATAGGCGATTGGGAAGGTCTATTAAATATCGGTTCAAAAAAAATCCGAATGCTTATTCACATAAATTCCGATGGCAATGGTTATAAGTCCAAAATGGACAGTCCCGATCAAGGTGCTTTAAGTCTCCCTCTTTCAGTAACCGAAGTTAAAGGTGATTCCTTAACAATATCTGATCCTAAATTAATGATTAAAATCGCCGGTGAATATTCCACTAATACGGAAAACGTAAAAAAACAAAGCATTGAAGGAGCAAAAGCACAAAGTGATTCAATTATAGCTAACTTTTTTCAGAACGGAGCCAAGATACCAATTAATTTTGGTCGAAGCGACACAAAGGAATATGTAATCAATCGTCCTCAAACCCCTAAACCCCCATTCCCTTATAAAAGTGAAGAAGTAAAATTTGCAAATGTCAAAGCCGGCGGAATTAAATTAGCAGGGACATTAACATTGCCGAATGACACCCCCAATCCCCCGATTGCAATTCTAATTTCCGGCTCAGGTGCTCAAAACCGTAATGAAAAAGGTTTTGAACATGAACCATTCTTAATTCTATCCGATTACCTTAGCCGGAATGGAATTGCAGTTTTAAGATTTGATGACAGAGGTACGGCGGAATCTGAAGGTAATTTTAAGAGTGCCACTTCATTTGATTTTTCCACAGACGCCGAAGCAGCATTATTTTATTTGCAATCAAGAAAAGATGTTGATACAAAAAAGATCGGACTAATTGGACATAGCGAAGGAGGAATGATTGCTCCAATGATAGCCGCCCGCAATTCAGATGTAGCGTTTGTTGTATCGATGGCAGGGCCTGCCGTTCCTTTAGACCAATTAATGCTAAAGCAGATTGAAGAACTTGCCCTTTCCGAAGAGCGTCCTGCTGAAGACGTAGAAAAATTAATTAATCTTAATAAAGAAATATATAATGCCATTAAAGAAAACGAGGATTCGGCAAAAACTGTAACTGAAATAGAATCTATTTTAGAAAAAGCAAATTATGCAAATGGAAATCTCGATGCACGCAAAAATTTAATCCAAAGATCAATGACCGTATGGTTTAGATATTTTATTAAATATATTCCTTTCCCTACATTAGAAAAGGTGAAATGTTCATTTTTGGCAATTAATGGGGAAAAGGATAAACAAGTGGATGCAAAGATGAATTTAGAAATGATGCGTTCTGCATTTTCTAAAGGAAAAAATCCGGATTATAGTGTAATTTACTTACCGGGATTAAATCATG
>JALNXG010000055.1 GCA_023230485.1 Melioribacteraceae bacterium | reverse complement strand
GCCTTCGGAGTTACTGAAGCAGAGGGATGAACTACTGACCGCATTAACGCAACTTGTTCATTTACACGGTTGTGAACAAGAAGGAATAGAGTCAGGACAACCCACACCCGAACAATGGTATGCTGCAGTTGACGCCGCTGAAGCCGCAATCAAATCAACAGAGAGATGAAAAAAGAAATACCAAAGGAACATCAATTAGTTTGTCCCGGATGTGGACAAATATTGGACATGAGAGATATATCGGTTTTATCTCATGGATGGATAGAGGGCGATAGTATTGTGTGTTATCTTGACGAAGGTGAACATGCTATCCCCTACTCCGGTTCTCAGAAAAGGGGAGAGCCTATTCTTTGGACAAAAGACAAGGAGCCGATAAACTTAAACTAACGAGAGATGACAGATCGAATAATTGAAATAATAGAACGGCATAAAAATATACCATACGAACAGGGTAATTTTATCTTGACACACTCATGGGTGGTTGAAGTTGCCGCCGACATTAACGCCGCCTTCGAGGAGAGACTGAGAGAGGAACTTGTGGCTTATGATAAATGGATGTCACGTAATAAATGGGGAACGGGTAAAATATTAAGTCCCGAAAAATCAGTGAATGAATACCTTAAATCACATCAGCAGCAGCCGACAATCAAGGGTGCAGAGGAAATACTGCCAACTGATTATGATATTGCAATAGAAATTGTTGCGAGATTTTTGGCAAATCCACATCCTAAACAAAGAGCCAATTACGAAAGAGAAAAGAAAGCCTTTGCAAATGGAGCTATATACATGAGAGAGGCAGCCCAGCGTCTTGCCGCCCAGCAGGTAGCGGAGGTGACGAAAGATAATATCACAAACAACCGGGAATTACTTTTGGATATTCTTGTTCAGGTACATAAGTATGTGAGGCAGGAAAATATGTTTGTAGAGACTGAGTATGTAGGTGTATTTCAGGAGTGGCTTCGTAACCAAATAATAAACATAAAGCAATGAAAGACTTAGGAATAGTCAACAAGAAGGGTGAACACATGATTCCGTCAGGAAAAGCGAAAGCATCTACCACGCCCATCAGCGAGCGCTATTATTCAAAAGAGGAATACGATGAACTGAAGAAGGCGTTAGCCGACATTAACGCCCTTCTTGACAAGCTGATGCCAACAGAGGAGGATTTTAATGAAGCAGTAAAAACTAATCTCCCTTTGTTTATTAGGTCAACAAAAGGCAAACTGCAATATCCATATGTTAGTGGTCATGCTCACACTGAGATTGAAAAGCATTTTGGACATGAACTATGGTGGTGGTTTCGCAGCAGGATGAAAGGGACAGACAAATGACACTTTACATCTCAGAAAAAATTAAGGCGCAACTGAAAGAACTTTTGAAGCGAACAAAAAACTTTGAATTTTCATACGGTGACGTTCGTTACGTGGCAGTCAACGGTAAACTAACTGCATGGGATATTCAGAATAAACGTCTGTGCAAAATAATGAACTGGAAATGAAAACAATTAAAGTTAAACACGGAGAAATAACATTTTGTAATTTAGTTGCGCAACATATTCAGCCCTCTGATTTGATAAACAAAATTTCTGATAAAATGAAATATTACTATCGGAGAGGGGATAGATATTTTTTTAGAGGAACATTTGGGGAAATTGTTATTAGCGGCCATGCTAAAGAGTTACAACTATTGAAAATAGGCAAAGAATATATTATAGAATGTGAATATTGAAATAAAGAATTGAAATTCATGACCTACGAACAAATGTGTCGTTATATTGTAGCGAAAGAAGGGTTCCCGGACTGGGATATATTTATTTCAATGTCAAAGAGCAGAAGGGGCCCCCTTTGTCATACACGACAAATATGTATATTTTTGGGGCGAATGTTTTTTAAATGCCTTAGTTATTCAGAGCTTGGCAAATTATTTCTTAAAAAGCATAGCACAGTTATTAGTGCAATAAAAACAATTGCTTGTGAGCGGGAATATAATAAAGAACTTAATCAGAAGCTGGTTGACTACATTGATGATATTAAATTAATAAATAACACGCCTGATACAATTCCTGATATTGATGTCATCTCTGATAGTATCACTCTGATAACTGAGAGAATGCGAATAATTGCAGAAGCCTATTGTCAGTTAACGAATAACCAAATTATTGCTATAAAATAGGTTGTTTTTGAAATGTTAAAATATGTTAAATCGTCAATTTCATGACAAAAATCATAGTTTATTAAGTTTTCTCGATGTAGATTTGATATGTAATTAAAAACGAAAACGATGAAAACGATTGCAAAAGACATTAAGATAGGTGACGTAATCAAATCACCATTTTCACCGTTCTGGGGTAAGGTTATAGAAATTACCTTCACTGATAAGAAAATCACATTTCATGTTGATTTTGTAATTCACACCGATAAAAGTCAAATTGGTAAAAGATGGGGCTATACATTTTTCAAAACAACGAAAATAGTTACAAAGTAAAAACGAAAAGCGATGAAAGAATTAGATGTTAAAAAGATTTACAGCGACAATCTAAAGAGCGTTGGCGAAATAGCCGCACACCTCACAATGATTGAAAGTAAATTACTGAGTGCAATTTGTATTATGCAATTCGTAATTGAAAACCCTGATGACACTGAGGTAAATTTAAGAAGTATGCAGAAATTTGTTGACCAATTCACAAAGTCATGAAACTATATCATGAAAACAATTAAAATAATATTCAAAATTAGCCTTACATTATTTTTTGGAGGCGGAATAATATTACTTATAACTGCTATCATTTTTGCATTAGCCTACGGAGGTGATGCGGTTGTCCCATTATATTCATTTATTGCATCATTATTTTTTATAACGATACCTCTACTTGTGATTATCTCGGGAATTATTGCCTACTATAAAGATATCATAAGTAATATAAAAGAACTTTTAAATTGGATAAAATCATGAGCTTACCAAGTTGTAACCAATTAGCATCTTACTCCGCTTATCTCGGAAGTCATTATGCTTGGGATAACGAAGATGAAAAAGACCCGTGTGAAGGTTGTGAAGGTGCTAACCTGAGTGATTGTTGCTCTGCCTCAATCATGTTCAGTGACTTATGTAGTAGTTGCCGCGATCATTGTGGCTCATGCTGTGATGACTGTGAAGATAAAAAAGAATACGATAAACGAAACAAATAATGGAAAGCGAATACATTAAAGGTTTTAAGCCTATTAAAATTGAAGGTGACTATTATAAGTTAGATGAATTTATTTCTTATTCTGGTCTGAAAAACCTTAAAAAATCACCGGCACATTACCGGCAGTATAAGGACGAGCCGTTAGATGTAGAGACTGAGGCAATGGCCTTCGGCAGTGCTTATCACAAGTATATTTTAGAGCCTGAAAAATTTGAGACTGATTACTATGTTTTTGAAGATGATGCTATTTGTGGGGCAATAGTCGCAAAAGCGGCGGCAGATGGCAAAGAGATTGTGAAGGTCAGGGCGACGAAAGAATACAAGCAATGGGCGGAGAGTGAAATGCGTATTATCGGAGATCGAAAGGTAATTGAGAAATCTGACTTTCAGAAGATAAAAGATATGAAAGAACGGCTTTTCAGTCATTATTATTGCCGTGCTTTACTGTCTGGTGGTGAGGCTGAATATTCAATTACTGGCAATCTTCAGACGGTTGAGGGTGACATAAAACTAAAAGGCAGGCCGGACTATGTAAAATTAAACAAGCATTTTATTGTTGACTTGAAAACCACGTTTGACGCATCAGAGGACAGTTTTACGAAGGCTGCGGCTGATAATGAATATCATATTCAAGCTGCTCTATATTCAGACCTAATGGAGTTAATAACAGGTGACGAGCGGGGCTGGACATTTTATTTTATTGCTCAGGAAAAACGCAAACCGTATGCTTTTAATATTTTCGAGGCTTCACCACAATTTATCGGTCAGGGACGGTATGAATACGAACAGCTTTTGAAACTTTATAAGATGTGTATTGATAATGATAAGTGGCCAGGATACCAAGTATTTTGTGAATGGAAGTCAGGAAACATTGAATTAAACTTACCCCGATGGGCTATTCGCAGTATTCTTTTTTATAATCATAAATAATTTGATTATTTTGAATATTTTGAATATTTTGATTATCTTTGAAAAAAAAGAATATGAAAAAATGTTTTAAATGTGAAGAGATTAAGCCATTAAGTGAGTTTTATAGGTGTCATACAATGCGGGATGGACATTTTAATAAATGTAAAAAATGTTCCGCAGTGCAGAGTAAGGAATATTATAATAAAAGGAAATTAGATAAAGAATGGGTAAGAAAAGAGAGATTGAGGCATAATGAAAAATATAAAAGATTAAAATATCGCAATAAATGGCACGACAAAGAAAAGGCAATGAAGGCCGTTAATTTAAATAATGAGAGATTCCCCGAAAAATATAATGCCAGAAATGGATCTAAGATCATTAAGTCGCCAGAGGGAATGGTAAAGCATCATTGGTCATATAAATCAGAACATTATAAAGATTTAATATTTTTGACGCCAGATAATCATGTTATCGCACATAGGAATATAATTTATGATAATGAAAGATATCAATATCGAACAACTGATGGTATCTTATTAGACACAAAAATATCGCATTTAGAATATATTGAAAAATTTTACAATCATAAAATCTAAAAACGACATGGAAACATTACCAGCAGAAAGAAAAGTGCCGACACTCCAGGAACTTATCGGAGGCGACGTTAATTTAAAGAGTAAACAAAACGACCTTAATCTTTTGTTGAATACTAATCCGCCTGATGCGTGGCTTAGGGAACATCCATTGGCAAAAGGTGTAAAGTATATTCCTATCGAAAGAATAGAATATATGCTGACAAGTATATTTCAGAAATGGAATGTAGAGATCAGACAAGTGCAAATCATTGCTAATTCGGTTGTCGTAACGGTGCGATTATACTATCAGGATACTTTGTCAAATGAGATGCTTTGGCAGGATGGAATAGGAGCTTCACCTATTCAGACAGACAAGGGATCAGGGGCAATGGACTGGAATAAAACGAAAAACGATGCAGTGATGAAGTCTGCTCCGGCTGCCGAAAGTTATGCTGTGAAAGATGCTGCTGAAAAAATCGGTAAATTGTTTGGTAAAGATATGAACCGTGCCGATAAAATAATGTATGATACACTTCCTGTTATTGAAAAAAGAGATAAATTAGAGGACTTAAATAACGAAACTAAAACCGAATAAGATAAATGAATAAGATAACAGGAATATACAAAATTCAAAGTATAATTAAACCAGAACGCATTTATATTGGGAGTGCTACTGATACAAAAAATAGATGGATTGTACATAAGATGCATTTAAGAAAAGGTGACCATCATTCGCCAAAACTTCAGAGACATTATGATAAGTACGGAGAAAATGATTTAGTCTTTTCTCTTATTATCGGATGTGATAAAGAAGATTTAATTAAAATTGAACAATTTTATTTAGATACTTATAAACCCATATTCAATAATTGTTCTATTGCTGGAAATACACTTGGATTTAAAATGAGTGATGAAACAAAATTAAAAATGAGTAAAATGAGAATGGGACATCCTGGATGGAATAAAGGAAAAAAATGGTCAGAAGAAAGTCGGGCTAAAATGAGTATTGCAAGAAGAAATAGACCGAGCGGAATGTTAGGACATAAACATTCAGAGGAAAGTAGATTTAAAATGTCAATAAAAAGTATAGCACGAAAACACCGTCCCGAAGTTGGTGTTAAAATAGGAAATGCATTAAGGGGTAAAAAAAAATCAGCACAGCATTGTTTGAACTTAAAAATAGCACAAATAAAAAGATTTAATCAATTAAAAAACGTAATTTAAATTAAATTGAAATGGTACAACGCATTAATGTAAAAGTAAATTTGATGGCACTGAAGGCCGTTACACAATGGCAGGATGGTGCAAGCGGGCCGGTAGAATGTATTATCATTCCTATTGATAACAACTTCCTTTACCGGGGCCAGAACGGTCTCTATCTTGATCTTACGGCCTTTCAGATACGAAACCCTAAAGACGGGCAAAAGGATACTCACATTTTGAAACAGAGTTTGCCAAAAGAGGTTTATGAAACTTTGACTGATGAAGAAAAAAAGGCTATGCCGATTATGGGTAATGCGATGGTTGTCGAAATTGCAACAAATGAACCAGCTCCACCGCTTGACAGTAAGGCTAAACTGCCTTGGTGATGGCAAAGCTCTACATCGGCGACAACGAAGCTCAGAAAACGAGCTACGAACACGCGATTGAGGACAAAGAAAAGGTTAAGAAGTTCGCATCGCATGAGATACGTGACAAGTGGGGACTGCGTTTCCGGGCTTTTACAACTTTGATCTTCTTTAAGACCGAGGAGCTGATGAGAGAAAAGCGCGAACACTACGAAATGTTATACGGAGAAAGCAAAATAATTAAGCCAAAATTCAAAACGAAATGAAAACAAAATCAATAGGTTTTATTTGGGCAATATTTGCGATAGTAATATTGGCAATAGATATATTTACAAAAGAGGATTTGAAAGTAGCATGTTGGGGGTGTATAATAATAGCTAATGTCTACTTTTCAGCGGCAAAAAGAGAAAATAAGGAATGAAGTATTACGCCACAAAGAAAGGCAACTTTCGTATTCACAATCGCAAGGACTTTGAGACTGAACTGAACGCTTTGCCCGAAGGCCGGTACACTATTGAAGTTAAGAAGTACCGAAAGAACAAAAGCGTCGAGCAACTCGGATATCTCTTCGAAGTTGTTTATCGTAAGTTTCTTGAGGGTGCTATCGAGCAGGGATGGGAACTTGCAAACGTGGATCAGGTCGATGCATGGTGTAAATCTATGTATGCAAAGACTGATCTTGTTAACCGACATACGGGACAGATTGTCGAAGTTCCTGAACTTAAACGTGACATGAATACTTTGGAAATGATGACATACATTGACAAAATTATTGCTCATTGCCAGGAATACTTCGGGGTGGAAGTACCAGCACCACTAAAACAGGCGAAAATAAATTTTGAGAATTGAAATAAGTTTTTTATATTTGCAATACCAAATTAAATGTACGATGAATAATTTTTGCAGATTATTAACTCTTAAAATACCCCGTTACGGGCTTAAATTCCTTCAGGTGGAGCGTACACTCCCAGGGCCTGAGGGTTTTTTTGTACCGGACGGGGTTCATTTTTACAGTTATGGCAAAAGATAAAAAGTCAATTCTTGTTTATGCCGACTGGATAAGCATATTTGAAAAACTTGAAGATGCCGAAGCTGGAGTGTTAATTAAACATTTTTTTCGTTATGTTAATGATATGAACCCTAATGCACCTGATAGATTAACGGATATTATTTTTGAACCAATAAAACAGCAATTGAAAAGGGATTTAAAAAGGTATGAGGCTATCTGTTTGAGAAACAGAGATAACGGAGGGAAAGGAGGCAGACCAAAACAAAACCCAAATAAACCCAAAAAACCCAGTGGGTTAATTACGAACCCAAATAACCCAAACGAACCCGATACTGATAATGATACTGATAATGATACAGAAAAAGAAATAAATATATTATTTGATGTTTTTTGGAATTTATATAATAAGAAAGTAGGGGATAAAAAGAAATGTGAAAAAAAGTGGAATAGTTTTAATGATGAAATAAGAGAAAAAATAATTGATACGTTACCCGCGTTTATTTTAACAATAAAAGATAAGCAATTTCAGCCTTTCCCTCAAACATATTTAAATCAGGAACGGTGGAATGATGAAATAATTATCCCTGCTTTATTCGTGCCGCGATGAAAATAAAATCAACAGTTACCAACTTATTATATGACTTTGATGCGAAAGGCAAAGTAGATGAAGAACGTTATACTTGTCCTGAGTGTTCAGCACACCGTAAAAAGAAGTCAGATAAATGCTTTGCATGGAATACAAAAGATAGCATCGGTTATTGTCATAATTGTGGAGCTTCGTTTTATGTATTTAAGCCTGGTGAAGAAAAACAGTACATTGTTCCCGTTTGGAAAAACTTAACTGAATTAACCGACAAAGCAGTTAAATGGCTTACGGGTAGAATGATCTCACAAAAGACGCTGAATAAAATGAGGGTTTATTCTGACTTTTTGTGGATGCCTCAGCATAATAAAGAAGTTGATGTTATATGTTTTCCTTTCTTCTTTCAGGATAATCTGGTTAATATAAAATATCGCGGGCCGCTTAAATCATTCATGTTAAACTCTGGTTCTGAGTTAATATTTTATAATCAGGATGCGATTTTAAATAATACAAGCATTATTATTGTTGAGGGCGAAATAGACGCACTATCATTTATTGAGTGTGGTTTTGATAACGTCATCTCAGTACCAAACGGGGCTAATATTAAAATGGAGTATTTTGATACATACCATGAACTTTTTGAAGATATTACAAAAGTTTATATTGCAGTAGATCAGGACACAAAAGGTATTGAATTACGTGACGAATTAATCCGCAGGATTGGTGCAGAGAAATGTTTTATTGTAAGTTTCAAAGACTGTAAAGATGCTAATGAATATCTCATTAGATACGGTTCTGATTTTAATGATTTAATAAAAGATGCAATACCAGTTCCGGTAAAGGGTATTGTTACTATTGATGCGATTTGTGCCGATATTCATGATTTATACATCAGTGGTGTTAATCCAGGCAAGATACTTAATGAACCGTTTGATGAATTAATAAAATGGGAAACTGGGCGACTTGCAATTGTTTCAGGAATACCATCGTCAGGAAAATCAGAGTTTGTTGATTATATTATTACAAAAATGAATTTGTTATACGGATGGAGAGCAGGGTTCTTTACACCTGAAAACTTTCCATTGAAGTATCATTATGCAAAGATTTTTGAAAAACTGATAGGTAAAAAATTCAGTTCATCAGTGTCGAGTGAAATGGAGTTTGAAATGGCAATAGACCATATTAAGAATAATTTCTTTTATATTATGAACGAAGATGATTGTACAGTTGATACAGTAATTAGGACGGCCAAAATATTAGTTAAGACACGCGGAATAAAGGTACTTGTTATTGATCCATACAATAGACTGGAGCATCAATTCAAGGATAGTGAAACTCAATACATAAGCCGATTTTTGGATAAGTTATCTACGTTTGCGCGAATGAATGATGTGTTGATATTTCTCATTGCACACCCGCGTAAAATGGATAAGGACAATGAAGGTAAACTGAAAGTCCCAACGTTATATGATATTAACGGCAGTTCAAATTTTTATAATAAGGCTGACTATGGATTTACGGTTCACCGCAAAACAGACAAACAGAACCTTTTACTAAATGAAGTTACTGTATATTGGCAAAAGGTAAAGTTTAAATATCTTGGTAATGGAGGTGCTTCGGAACTAAAATACAATTTTGTAAACGGTAGATTTCAAAAGGATACGAATTGGGATAATACGAATTGGCTGGTTAAGAGTGCTGAACAAAAAATAATTAATTATACTGAATCACAATGGGAACAGAGAGAGGACGCACCGTATTAGAGAGCTATAAACATCGTGCCGCTAAAGAAGTATTAGCTTCGTGGTTAAGAAGTGATTTTGATGTGGTTAAAGAAGCTGAGTTTTCGGCTGATGGATGGAAATTTATTTCTGATATTGCTACATTTAAAGATGGTCATGTGCAAGCCTTTTATGAAGTAGTTCATAAACACCCTATTGATGCAAAGAAACTTGGCAGGATGCAATATTATTGTTTTTATAATCAACTTGAATTACTTTGTCACGAAGTTGATGCCGAATGGATACTTTTACAAGTCGAGAAACCTGACAGAATAGTTGATTTTACATTTGATTTAAACATGATTTCAGACGCAAATAATTAATGATATGGAAGAGCAAATAAAGTTATTTAATGATGTAATAGAATTTATTTATGTGGCCAGTGTAATCGGATCAGGCTATGAAAATGATGTGGCAAAATTAGCCATTGAAGACGGGGTTGCTTATCGCGCAGCCCGAAAGAATATGCAAATTCATTCGGCTATTATCTTAAAAATAAATGATGAATTTAGTGGGTTCTTTACGTTTCAGGTTAATCATGAAGCGAAAGAATTTTGTCTCTTGCAGTCGGCAATGGATTTGAATAAAAAGGACAAGGCTATTTATAGCCAAATGGTTTTAGAGATAATAAAACAAAACACGTTTGGTTATCCTATGATAATGACTGTTAGCACAAAACATGATCTTGAAAGACCAGATGTATTCGAGGCACTTGGTTTTATAAAGTATCTCGATTTAAGCGGTTATGCATATATGGTTTACGGTACATTGGAACAGGTAAGATTAAAAAGATTGGCACATGCAACAATGACAAACGCATGGCTAACGACGCGTGCCGACTGGCTTAAAATGAAAAAAGAATGGAATGATAAGATTGAGGCAGCAGGCACGAAGTATAATATTCTTAATCCTAAGTTTGCCTCACGCGACGGTTGCTGGCAAGGCGGGGCAGGTATGTCAAATATTGTTTTGTCAAAGAGAACAATAGACGGAGACACAATTAAACACGACACAAGCAAGTCGCTTAATGGAAATGCTTCGGTACTTGACCCTGTTGCTTGTGAGGTAATACTCAGGTTCTTTATGCCAACAGACGGTAAAAGTGTATATAATCCCTTTGGTGGTGGTGTCCAGTTTGGATTTATAGCCGGTAGTTATGGATACGAATACTTGTCAAGTGAAATACGACAAAACCAATGTGATGCTAATAATATTCTTTGCCAAGATTTTGATAATGTTAAATGGGTTAAATCAGACAGTGCAAAATACATTCCTGAAAAGAAATACGATCTTTGTTTTTCGTGTCCTCCGTATTATAAAGTTGAGGAATACCTGGACTATAACGGCGAAATACCCGAAGGGGAACTTAACTCAATACCGACGTATGAAGAATTTAGAGATACATTGTTTTCAGGTTATTTAAAAGCTATTGAGGCTTTAAACGATAACTGCTTTTTTGTTATAATGACTGGTGACTCGCGAGATAAGAACGGTGCTTATTATGGCTGTGAGGCTGAACATGAATTGTTTTTTAAGCAGCAAGGACTTCATATTTACAATAAGATTGTTTATCTTGAATGTGAATTTACACGATTAGCACAAGCAAAAGTGACGCTTAATTACCGTAAGTTCCCAAAGAGAGAACAGAAAATACTTGTATTTTATAAGGGCAATATTTCAAAAATAAAAGACCTTTATGCTCCGATTGGAAGGTTATGAAATACTTTGACAGTCCATATAAACAACTTTCACGTAAAATTAATACTTGGTGTAATTACACTCAAAGATTAGATACTTACGGTTGTGGCTGTCAGCATGATTGTAAATATTGTTATGCGAAGGGACTGTTAGCATTTCGAGGACATTGGAACTCAAATGAACCTGCAATAGCAAACATAAAAACAATACGAAAGGCTATAAATCAATTAACTGTAAGCGACGTTATTAGGATTGGAGGTATGACCGATTGTTTTCAACCTATTGAGAAAACTCATAAATTAACACTTGCAACCATTAAGCTATTAAACAATCATAAGATAAACTATTTAATAGTTACGAAAAGTGATATGGTTGCCTCTGACGAGTATTTAAACGTTTACGATAAAAAGCTGGCACATTTTCAAGTTACTATTACATCGACTTCGGTAAATGATTATGAAAACGCACCACCCCCGCAAAAACGGATCGATGCCATTGAAAGGTTATATAATTGCGGCTTTGATGTGAGTGTAAGATTAAGCCCGTTTATTCCGCAAAATATAGATTTAACAATTTTGAATAAAATAAAATGTAACAAAATATTAATTGAGTTTTTAAAGATTAATCATTGGATCAGAAAGCAATTTGATATTGATTATTCAGAATACTCATTAAGATTTGGAGGTCATGATAATTTACAATTGGAACGAAAAATTGAATATCTAAAAGGGGTACAATCATTCAGTCAAAAGTCAGTGGGTGAATACGTTTACGAACATCATAAATATTTTAGCAATAATTATAATTATAATAAAAACGATTGTTGTAATTTAACGTTAAATTTAAGTCCTGAACCACAATTAAAATTAGCATTATGAGAATAGACGCTGCACTTAAATCAATTGAAGACGAATTTTACAGAGCATCTGATTTGTTTCCTGAATTACATAGTAACCACGAGGCTTATGCTGTTATTAAAGAAGAATTAGATGAGCTTTGGGATGAAATAAAAAAATCAAAAGACCTTCGCGGGAGTGAGCTTATAAGAAAAGAGCTTATACAAGTTGGTGCAATGGTTGTCAGATACTTAAACGATTTATGCTAACTCCGTCTGAAAAACTTCGTTTTGTCCTTAATCGCGGCAAGTTAATACGATCCGGTGACGAATGGATATGGACTGCCGCACCTAATGTTAAATGTTATGTTCGCGAGATGCGTGAAAAATCCAAATGGACTGTGATTGAATTTATTTACGAAATATTGAGAGATGAAAACAGAATTAAGAAAAGTTTATGAATGTGAACATTGTAGTAAAAAAATGTTTTCTGCTGGAGCAATGGGATACCATGAAAAGTGGTGCAAAAAAAATCCTCACAACCAACATAAGTGCTTTAAACTTTGCCGATTTCTCGAGATGAAAACAGTAGTCGATTGGAGCGACGGAGAGGACGGACATTATCACTATGAGTTCAGATGCAAAAGTACCGGACAATATATGTATTCATATCATCTCGAAAAGCGAAAACTATACGCATTTAGGAAGTTGCCAATAGATGCTAAAAGGATGCCTCTTGAATGCAATATGTTTCAAGAAATGAGTTATGATGAACAGTGTCAGAGATTTGGATTATGAAGAAAAAAACGTTACCTCAACTTAAAAAGAAAGCGCAAATACTTTTCAATGCTGCAATGAGAAAAAAGTTACCGTATTGTATTTCATGTGGTAATTCAACGGTTATATTACAAGCCGGTCATTATTATCCTACCTCAACGCACGATGGTCTGAGATACGAAGAAGATAACTGTTGGCCTGAATGTGTTTGGGATAATTGTTTCAATGAAGGTCATTTAATAAACTACGGTGAAAATTTGCGCGAATTACTTGGCCCTATGCGATTTGCTGAATTAGTAAAAAAGGCAACTGATTATAAAATGAACGGTCACAAATGGTCACGCGAAGAATTAGAAAACATTATTCAAAAATATTCAACTTAAAACGAAAGACATGGCTAAAATTGCAATTATCATTATCGTCTGCACCTTCATTGCATGTGTGGTGCTTATGCTTATCGGTCTGGTTGTTAACCAGCACGACGATGACACTGTTTACCTGGATAGTTTTTTGGATCAGTGTACGCCTACGGAAAAGAACAAGGCACTTGCTCGTCGGGAACTTGATATGCTGAAATACAAAATAACCTCAGATCGTTTCAATGAACTTTATCGCAAGTTTTACGATAAGTTTAATGCCGGAATGGAATGACTGCCGAAGAGGGTCGCGCGGCTTGTGGTATATTCGGTTGTATCCGAGGACGTGAAGATTCAAAACAGAAGTGCAGATATCCTATTAAGATGTACGGTACTGTGGTAGTTACTGACAGTTATAATCTATTGTTTAACAACACCTCTGATGAACTTGTATTCTTTCGGTTGCGATATGTTGAAAGTTTTTATGCTTGGCCCGAAGGTAAAAAGTTAATAAAAATACCTCACAGATATAAAAAATTTGTAAATTTACATCATGAAAACCAAAGAGGCATGGCTCATGTTTTTTATGGTTCAGAGTATTCCGGACTGTCATATTTATCTCTTATCACTATCCTTTTGGCAAAACTGATATGAAAACCGCAATCGTATGTACTTATATTTCCCGTCAGGCGCAATTAAATAACACGCTTAACTCTTTTAAACAATACAATCCTGATGACTTTGTGGTTATCGTTGTTGACGACGGTTCTCCGGTTGATATTATTTTGCCCGAACTACCTTTTAAGGTTGATATTTTAAAACTCAGAGACAAGACTTGGCACAATACCTGTATTCCCTTTAATTACGGGTTTATTAAAGCTCTCGAGTATTCGCCTGACATTGTTATAATTCAAAACGCTGAATGTTTGCATAACGGGGATATTTTGTCAGAGGCAAAAAAGGTCACTGATGCGAATTATCTTTCGTTTGCTTGTTATTCTTTGGCTCAGGGTGAAGCTCCGGGCGTGACAATTCAAAATAAAGCAGCTTCGTTTAATGATGAAAGTTCATGGTACAATCATTCTATTTACCGCGCGACTGGTTTTCACTTTTGCAATGCGATAACTGCCGAAAACTTAAAAAAACTTAACGGCTTTGATGAGCGACTTTGGGAAGGCATAGCTTATGAGGATAATATGTTCCGGCATCAAATCGGAAACTTAGGTTTGCGGACTGATTTTATTGACGAGCCGTTTGTTTACCACCAGTGGCATGACAGACCTTACGAGATTAACGAGGACTTGGTTCGCAGGAATTATAATCTTTTTATTTCGATTGAAAACGAAACGAGTTATCGGGGTATTCATGTTTTAACACCTGACTTATAAAGAATAAAAAAATGAGCAGACCTGATTTTCCACATTGCATAATGACGTCTTCAATGATAGATCATATCAGGCAAGAGCAGGATTATTATGACCATAATCCTGAGCATTATGAAAGGCAGCAAGAAGAAAGAAGACAGGAATATTTGCGTGAACAAGAGGCAGAAGAACCTGAGTGTCGTGAATATCAAAATCGTAGGGAATATGAAAGACAAATGCAACTTGAATATGAACAATATCTTATTGAACAAGGAATAGAAAAATGATTTACGATTGTTTCATGTTTTTCGAGAACTTGGAGTTATTAGAACTTCGTTTGATGACCTTAAACGAGGTTGTAGATCGCTTCGTTTTGGTCGAGTTGGGTGTAACTCACATGAACGTACCGAAACCTTTGCATTTCGAGAATAACAAAGCAAGGTTTGAAAAATATTTGCCGAAGATAATTCACGTTAAATATGACACAATTCCTTATAACGGCTACAGGCAAATGGAGGTTGATAACCGCAATCTCATGGCTGAAGGTTACGCCGGAGCTGCACCTGACGACTATATTATAATTTCTGATGAAGACGAAATCCCGTTACCCGAAGGAATTTTAGAGGGAATTAACGCAGGCTGTCAGTGTTTCGCAATGCGTCAAAAGTTGTTTTATTACTTTGTGAATTGCATGGCGGCTCAGCAATGGGACGGATGTATGGTTTATAAAAAGAAACTTATTCCGTCGCCGCAGTGGATCAGAGACCGGCGCGGGCAAGGCGAACGAACTATTTTAAACGGCGGTTGGCATTATTCGTTTCTCGGCTCGGTTGATTTGATAATGAATAAACTCAGTCACTTTTCTGAGCAGCAAGTGAATACCCCTGATGTAAACAACGCTGAGAATATTCGGCACTGCATGGAAACGGGTGAAGATATGTTTCACCGGACTGAGTGGTATGCTCAAAAACGCTTTTTAAGACGCGATGAACTTGACCATCCTGCTTTGGATGAATGGCTTTTGAAATACCCTCATAACTTTAGAAATGTTAATGGATGTTAAAATGAGAGACGACGCAACACATCAACCGGTACTTTTTGAAATTATCAGGCACACACATGGATCTATTTTGGAACTTGGTGCAGGTGAGAGTTCAACCGAACAAATACATGAACTTGCGAAAGACCGCAATATCCTGACAGTTGACGACAATCAGCAGTGGCTCGACAACTACAAACATTTAAAAACTGATCAACATGAATTTGCATTATTTAATGAAAATCTCTTTGAGATTTACGGTCATGAATGGTCTGTTGTATTAGTTGATTTAAGTACATGGGAGCAGCGTATGTGGGCAATATATAAACTGAGATATTATGTTGATTACATGGTCATACATGATGCCGAGGGAAAAAACCTTGGGAGATTGTTTAAATTTTGGCGCGAATACCGCGTCACTGATTTACCTATGCCAACAACCTTAATTGCGAGTAATAATTATAGCCTTGAAGATATTCACATTGAAGGCGCAACAATCGTAAATCATGGATGAAATTAAAAGTATTCACTATGTTCTTCAGGAACTAATGCGGCGTTACAATGAAGGTTTTGCCGTTGCAAAGGATGACATCATGGAGTTATGTGTTGAATACGAAATAGATAATTTCTTTGACGAGGTTAATTCAATACTCGCAAAGCTGATGCCAGTGGGGACTATTGGCACGGTTGAATATCCTTTTGGAGAAGTTGATATTACTTGAACATTTTGATGAAAATTGCGTAAATTTGTAAAAATGGCAATTTGGCATATAATTCCGATAAATGATTTAAAAGAACATGAAGATAGTTCAACGTGCCATTGTCATCCTGAAGTAAGTATTGAGGATGGAGATATGTTTATTGTTCATAATTCGTTTGATCGTAGAGAATTGAAAGAAGATTTTGTTGAGAACATAAAAGATAGACTTGAAATTGAATTAAAAAATTAAGTATGAGAAGAAAAGATCATTACGTTCAGTTTTTTCATCCGGAGAAGTCTCCGCGAGCATTTGTTTCAATTACTGGTAAATCCTATTCACCTAAACATCAAAAGGATCAAGGTAAAGTTGTTTGGGATAGCAGCAAAAAGGGAACATTTAAGGGAGAAGTTCGTAAACTAATGACAAAACCAGAAAGAAAACCAGATCGAAATGATACGTTGTAAAAAAGGTAAATGCACTGTTTACTCTAAAAAGGGCAAAAGACTGAGTAAACCGATGAGTAAAAAGAAAGCCAAAAAAAGACTTTCCGAGATTGAATATTGGAAAAAACAATAACAATGGGGAGAAATCAAAATACAACATATTTTCATACTACTCTGGCAGCAACAGCAACGGCAGATCAAATCCTAAAGGATTATGAAGAATTAAAACAATGGCAATATGTTGCTGAAAAATATAATGTATGCCATGCTTATATCATTAAGATAAGGAAAAGGTTAGGAATATTTAATCCAACTCTGACAAGAGGTAAAAATTACGGGGGCTTTGGTTCTAAAATATCACATAATGGGACAAAGCATATTGATTTTAGAGGATATATTGTTGTAGGAAGATATCATCCAGATAATGACAAAGAAGAAGTTTGTTATGAACATACATTAGTTATGGAAAAATATCTTGGCAGAAAATTAGAGCCTGGAGAAATTATACATCACATTGATAATGATAAAACGAATAATTCAATAAGTAATTTATTCCTTTGTAATCATTCCAAACATAGAAAATGCGATTTATCAGCACAAAAAGTTTGTTATGAATTATATAAAAATGGAATAGTAGAATTTGATTATGAACAAGGTATATATAAGATACGAAAAATTAATTGAGTTTTATAAGCACAAGGACAAGTAATGGCTGAGACTGAAAATGAAGATATAGAACTAACAGCCAAACAAGAAAAGTTTTGCTATGAGTATTGTATAGATTTAAATGCAGCTCAGGCGGCTATTCGTGCTGGTTATTCGGAAAATACAGCCCGTTCTATGGGATGTCAGTTATTGACAAATATTAACATTAAGGCAAAAATTAAACAATTTCAGGACAATTTGGCTGAAACAGCGGGAATTAGCAGATTAAGGGTTTTGAATGAACACATGAAAATGGCTTTCTCGTCAATTGCGAACCTTCATAATACGTGGATTAAACGTAAAGACTTTGAGTATTTAACAGAAGATCAAAAGGCTTGTATCGCTGAAATTGATACAAAGATCAGAACCGAATATCAATATGATCCTGACACGAAAGATAAAGAACCGATTTCAGTTGAATATGTCAGAATAAAACTTTATGACAAACAAAAGGCACTTGATAGTATTTCAAAGATGTTAGGGTTTGATGCTCCGACTGCATTTATAGTAAATATTCCTACATTACCGGACGTTATTATTAAAAGAAAAAATGGTAATTGAGCAGATTATAAGTGAACCACAAATGAAGGTGCTTTCATCAACCGCACGTAACAACCTGTTTCTCAGTGGTGTAGGTGCAGGCAAAACATTTTTGGGTGGGGTTATTTCACGAAGGTTTATTTCATCATTTCCTGAGGCACGCGGGTTTGTGGCGGCCAATTCTTATGACCAACTTAATACAAGTACGCTCTTTCGCATTCGTGAATATTGGGCTTCAACAGGAATGACTGAATGGAGTAGAGATAATCCTTCAGGTGTTTATGTTTCAGGCAAAGAACCTCCGCCACAATGGATAAAGTGTAAACGTAACTTTGATCGCTTTAATAATATTATTTCGTTCTGTAACGGTGCTTTAATATTTACCGGATCACTTGACTTGGCGTATATGCACGCCGGGAAAGAGTTTTCCTGGGCAATACTTGACGAAACAAAGGACAGTCGCGAAGAAGACATTAAAGAAGTTATTATAACACGTTTACGGCAGTCGGGTATTTATCTTGTCAATGGAGAGTTAAAAAAAGAGGGCACAATTCAGCAACAATTTAACCCTTTATATATTTTAACCTCACCCGCGAAGGTAGATTGGATAAATGAATGGTTTGGACTTGAAAAGTATATAGACGAAATTGCTGAAAGGATTTATTCTGAGACAGATTTTTTCTATAAAGAAGATAATGAGCGATGTATTGTAATTTCTTCAACTTATCATAATGTTCACAACGTAGGTGAAAATTATATTAACAATATAAAACTGAATAACACCGAAGAGAGGGCAAAGGCCTTGATATATGCAAATCCTTTCACTCAAACCGGCGGAGAATATTATTCATCATTCAACCGCTTAACTCATGTCGAACCGTGTAATTATGATCCTCAAAAGCCTATTCATATAACATTTGACCAGAACTCAGTGCCGTATAATTCGGCAAGTATTTGGCAGTTTGAGCAAAAAGATAATATTTGGTGGTCTTATTGTATTGATGAAATAGCTTTAGAAAACCCGCGAAATTCAACCGAGGAAGTATGTGAAGAGTTCATGATGCATTATCCTAATCATAAAACCGGACTTTATTATTATGGTGATGCTTCGGGCAAGGCACGTTCAACAATGAATAAAGAGTTTAAGCATCATTATCAGATAGTTGAATATAAGTTACGGCATTACCTTGTTTCAGGAAGCAATAGAACAGCAACACATAATCCTTTGATTTTAAAAAGACGTGATTTCATTAATAAGATATTTGAGGACAAATTACCGATAAGAATAAGGTTTGACGAGAGATGTAAGCACATGATCAATGATATGATGTTCTGTAAACAGGCAGTTGATGGTACAAAGGACAAACACATTGTTACTGATAGACTTACGGGCGACAAATATCAGAAATGGGGTCACATGAGCGACAATTTAGAGTACATGATTGTTGAGGCATTTAAAAACTATTATGAAACTTAATAAATTATAATTTATACGCTTTGTACTTGGCATTATTGAAAGTAAAAATGACAGTTGAATACAAAATAGTGAACGGAAAGTATGTTGAAGGTTATTTTTTGACATTCGAAGATATTGAAAAACTTATTCGTTCGTTTCAGACTTCCAATCCTTTGGACGAAAAGCATATGAATATTGAAAAAGCATTAGATGAATACTTAAGCCATGAATAAAGAGCAGGGACTTGCACAGTTGACAAAGATTGTCACGGATAACATTACGCACCAGGACTATAATCGCGTTACTGACTTAGCAGACACTTACTATAAAATGGTCAGCGGTGACGATATCTCTGAACTTCTGCATCGGATAACACGACGCGAGACAGAAGAAGAATACGAAATGCGTAAACTCATCACAAACTCTGTCATACCTCCGACGTTAGCCTCGACAAAGTTGCCGTTTCAAAAGACCGTACGTACAAAGGCAAAAAAACGTATAATCAAATGGGATAAATCAGATGACGAAAAACGCAAAGCAGAATTTGAGGCGTTTCTTCAAAACTACTGGGGCGACGCTTCACTTGAGAAGTTTCTTGAATATGCTTTTGTTGACTATAACTATATTGATCCTAATGCGTTTCTGATTACTGAGTTTGACGAGTTTGACGCTCGGAAAGAAAAAGCAAAACCTTACCCGTTTATTGCGACTTCTGCGCAGTGTGTGATGTTTGAGATAAAAAATAATATTCTCATTTATCTGGTCGTTAAACTTCCGATAAAGTACAAGTTTGCCCCGACAGACGAAAAAGAGAGTGACGGTGTGAAGTACACTATTTATTTGGGAATGGATACGATCACATTTACTCAGGTGTCGCGCGCTGTTGTTCAGGAAGGCGAGATTATTGATATTGGCCCTGTTAATTACCTGGTTGAATACTTTGAGCCAAAGAACACGAAAGTTCCTGCACGACGGTTTGGTTACAAGCGCGATGCTGAAACGCAGGGCCGCACGTTTGTTAGTTGCTTTCATGACATTTTGCCTTATCTGAATAAGACACTGAAGATTGACAGTGAACTTGATTTAACGGCTGCGATGTGCGCGTTTCCGCAGAGATTTATGTACGTTCCTCCCTGCAAAGATTGTAACAAAGGAAAACTACCTGATGGGAAGATATGCCCTACCTGTAATGGTTCAGGCAAAGAGTCCTTTCATAATTCCACGATGGATGTTATTACTTTGGACATGCCGCGCGATGTGATTGACATTATTGATCTTGAAAAACTTTTGGTCTATAAGTCGCCTCCTATTGAACTTTTGACGTGGCAAAAAGATTACATTAATGAACTTCGCGCGAATGTGTTTTTAATGATGTT
The DNA here is from genome assembly GCA_023230485.1 of Melioribacteraceae bacterium. Classification (GTDB taxonomy): domain Bacteria; phylum Bacteroidota; class Ignavibacteria; order Ignavibacteriales; family Melioribacteraceae; genus BRH-c32. The sequence continues at coordinate 6,313 of JALNXG010000055.1, read as the reverse complement.
CAACAAAGAACTTTATACTAAGGACGAAGTAGCGGCAACAGCTACGGAAAAGGTACTCGAAATTGATAATCTGAATGATACTTTGCGCCCGTTCGCTCAATCACTCTCGACAATGTGGGAGTTTATTGTAAGGGATATTGCTGCGTTTACGGATTTCGGCAAAGGAATTTATGTTGAGCATCTTTACCCCGATGACTTCAAATTTAAGTCTCAAACAGAAATGATGAACGAACTTCAGGCAGCAAAAACTGCAAATGCTTCGACCTCGACCATTGCAAAGATTGAGGATGACATTAATGAGAAGTTATATGCTGATCAGCCAGAAGATTTAAAAATCATTCGTATTAAAAACTCATTCAATCCGTTCCGGGGATATAAAGAAGAAACTATTGACTTGCTTATTGCACAAGGTTTGACAACGCGATTTAACGCTGTGCTTTACGCAAATATAGAGAGTATCTTCAATGAACTCGAACAGGGAGTACCGGAGCTTTACGAACTGAAATATAATCTCATTCTCGAAAAGGTTAAGGCAAAGGTTATTGAATACATGGCAACAATGGACAAAGAAAGCAAGCCTGAACCTCAGTTGAATTTAAGTGGGGAAGAAGAACAGCAAATGGAAGGTGAGGTTTCGGGAGGCGACAATACGAATTTGCAAAAGTAATCGATAAGACATGAAGTTCACAATCGTTCTTCCGTCATTTTTGGGGCAATATGCAAATTGTGCTTCACGACGACCCGAAAAACTTTGTCGTGCAGTTGACAGTATTATTGCTCAGACGTTTCAGGATTGGGAGTTACTTGTCATTGCTGACGGTTGCGCTGAGACAGTTGAAATAATGAAGCGTTATACTGATAAGCGTATTCATTGTCATCTAATACCCAAATCCCCGATGTGGGACGGCAAACCGCGTAATACGGGTATTGAAAAGGGCAAAGGTGATTACATTATTTATATTGACGGTGATGATTATTGGGGGGATGATCATTTGCAGGGAATAAATGCTAATTTAGCTAATTATGATTGGGTTTATTTTAATGATTATCTCTGTAACCCTGACGGCTCAGTAACTATGCGAAGCTGTAACATAAAACAACTTGGAGCGAACGGCACTTCAAACATCTGTCATAAAAGGAGTATGGATGTTCGTTGGGGTCACAGAGGTTATGCTCATGACCATTATTTTAATCAGAAACTTTTATTTTATAAGAACCATGCAAAGATTGAGGCGGGTGAATATGTGGTTTTACACATGCCAAATGGACCTGACCTTTAAAAATAAATAATATGAGTGTAGCGGCTATTACTATTACCTTCAATCGGCTTGACCTCACAAAGAGGACAATAAAATCGTTTTACGAAAAGACCGGGGTTGACTATCATTTATTTATTGACAATGGCTCAACAGACGGAACTGTTGAATGGCTCGAAGATTATAACCGCGTTCTTCTGGGCGAAAACTTAGGAATTGCAACAGCATTCTATTATGGTGTTAATCTTTTAAAGGATTATGATTACATTTTGAAACTCGATAATGACGTTGAAACTGTCACTGAGGATATGATTGCTAAGTTAGTGAGGTTCATTGAAATTGCTGGCCCTCATGCTGTTTCACCGCCTGATTTAATGATTGATCCTGCATTTTATCCTCAGATTTATTCACGAAAGAAAATCCAGGAATACGATGTGCAATATACATCGCACACGGGCGGAGCGTTTCAACTTGTACCGACAAAATACTGTCTGCAAATGGTCAATCAATTCACGGCCCTCAAAGGTGGTGACATGACAATCGGATGGTATTACAAATCAATTCACTGTCCTCCGGCTTACCTTTTGAATTTGGGAATGAACCACATAGGGCTAAATAGAAGCACACCAGTTAAAGATTATATATTTTGATATGGCATTGGATTATAAAAAATTAAGTATAGAATTTACGGCGTTACTTAACAAGTTTTTTCATGAACATACAGAAGATGAAATTGAACAAATACTTAAAAAGTATGATGATATGGAAAATGAGGACGAAGATAAATTAGAGTTTCTTAAAAGAGACGTGAAGCCTTATACTTGCCCCATATGTGGTGGCAATGGATTAGTACCAAATGGTTTTTATAATCAAACATCAGGACAATGGGGCACAACGAGCACAACTCCGGAGACTTGCAGAAGTTGTAATGGTACGGGAATAGTTTGGGGATAATTAAATGAAGTATGACCTTATTATAGTTGCTGCCTCAAAGGATGCCGCCCTGCAAAAGATGACGCAGGAAGCTATTGATAGTTGCCTGGCCGATCATGTTCAGGTAAATGTAATCTTAGTTGAGACTTTTAAGGAGTTTCATTATCGCGGTGTAAACACAACAATATTTTATAACGGTGAATTTAATTATAATCATTGCCTGAATTTAGGATTGAAACATCGCACGGGAGACATTCAGATTTTGGCAAACAATGATATTATTTTTCAAAAAGGCTGGTCAACAATCGGGGACACAATGCGAGCGCAGGGTTATCTCTCGGCCTCAGCACTATCGAACCATCCACGTCAAAGGATATTTAAAAGAGGTGACTATGCTTATGAGGGTTATGAGATTTGCCTTTACATGACGGGCTGGTGCATATTTTGTGACAGTAAACTTTGGAATATTATCGGAGAACTTGACGAAAGTTATCAGTTTTGGTATTCGGATAATATGTATATCAACCAATTATCAAAGAATAAAATACCTCATTATTTAATTTGTAACGTTACTGTTTTACATTATATCAGCCGCACACTTAATAAGGAGGACTTTAAAACAAAGATGAAATTAACCGATGCCAGAAGAAAGGACTTAACTCATGCCGAAAGAAAAACTATTCACAAGTCTCATCGCGCGCATTTATAAGAGGAATTATGAGGATATCGGGATGTTCTTTTTTGTCGAGGCACAGCGACAGATCGTTCCTGCGATAACAATTGAACAGGCTATTGATAATTACTTTCGTTTTTTGGAAGTGAAAGATTTTAACCATGACAGTGCCGTTGCAACTTACAGTAAATTGAAACGTGAATACTACCAATCTCAGAAGCCATAATTAAATAAAACAAATAAGCAGCAGCAATAGAAAAAGAAGTATTAACAATTAAAAACAGAAAAAGTATGAAAACAAACATTAAACTTGGTGACGTTTTTTATGTATTCACTAATTGGGGAATATGTAAGGGGCGAATTAGCGAAATTACTAAAAGCAGTCAGTATAGACTGAAAATTGACATTGATCCTGAAAATATGGATAAAGATCATGGATTTTATTACTGTGAAGATGAATTACATAATAGTTTCACAGACGCGATTAATTATGAAGTTCAGATGCAGATGCAAAGTCAGATGAAAGGAGGGGTAAGATGAAAACAATTAAAGTAATTCACTATCCAACGGGTGGTAATAGAACCACGGAAATATTTGAAGGCAACAATGTTAAAATAATTGAGGCATATTTACATGAACTTACCAATAAAGACATAAGACAAGATAGAATATTTGGAGCGACAATGGATGTTGGTTCTAAATTGCATTGGGTTATTCTTATAGAAATAGACGAGGAGGTTTATCTCGCGGGATTGAACTCTAAGGTTTATGTTATGGTTGACGGGAAAACCGTCGCTTCTTATGAATCAGTTATAATTGATTAAATAAATTTACTGCTGCTTATTTTATGAAATATGATTAAATTACCCAAACGCATAAATGATGTACTGAAACGCAAGGATGAGTTTCTGAATAAGCGTGAAGTGATGCTTGACAAAACATCTATGCGAATGCAGGAACAATTACTCGCAAAAGTTCTTTCTGATATTGTACCTAAACTTGACACGAAAGGCGGTAAGATACAGCGCACACTTAAAAACTATCAGTTATTAGGACAATTAGATAAGGTTTACAAAGACTTCGACAAGGTTCAGAGGGTTGCGTTTGTCAAAGAGATAGGTGACGCGACCAAAGGACTTGCACTGCTGAATAAGGGTTATTTTTCTGCGACGTTAGGGGCTTCACTTCCGGCTCTGTTTGAAAAGATCGCTGCGGATACTTACGCGATAATGGATATGCGTGTAGGGTTGAAAGGCGGCGAGATTGTCTCAGGCGGATTTCTCGAATCGCTGATAACAGACAGCGCCTTACTTACCGAGTTAAAGAACTTTATGGCCAAATCGGTTGCAGGACAAATTAAAACAAAGGAATTTATCAAAGGTGTAAATGATATAATCGTAGGGGTTGAAGATAAACCTGGAGGCATACAGAAACAGATTGACCGTTTTGCACATGATTTATATATGCAATTCGACTCGGCGGTTAATAACGAGATGGCTCAGGGTTTAGGGATGAACTCATTTCTTTATCAGGCAGGTATAATTGAAACAACGCGTGATTTTTGTGCTGCTCATGACAGTAAAGTCTGGACGCGCGACGATGCTGCAACGTGGCCCGACTGGACGCCTTCGCAGGGCGACTATCCTGCGGGGTACGTTATTAAGCAGAAAAACGTAGATGAAATACCGAGTTATATTGATTACCCCGGTTACGCGCCCTTGATTGACAGAGGTGGTTATCGTTGCAGACATCGTATAGCGTGGATCCCCGAAGAACTGGCAAATATTTATAGAGAGAAAGAAAAAAAAGCTTAAAATAAATTTTTATATCAGAAATCATGGTTTATTACAAAAATTTTATTATGTGAATAAAAAAATGTAATTTTACAAAAACATTTTTGAAATGGAAGGAATAAAGAAAATTGAGTGTATGGTTAAGGGCAAAGTCTTGAAACTTGCACCCGAAGCATTTAAGATAGCAGAACAATATTTCGGTGCTGAGAAAATGGATGCACTGAAAATAAACAAGCCGATTGAGTTATCAAAACCGATCCTTATTCCAAAACCTATTCAGATCAATAAACCGGTTCTTGGTCAACCTATTGAAAAGACAGCAGAAGTACCGAAAGAAAAACCTACGGAAGTCATTGCTGAAACAGTTGTTGAGCCTATTCTCAATAAAGTTCCTGCCAAAAGAAAGGTTGTTAAAAAGGCAAAGAAATGAAGGAAATAACTTCACGAAAGAACGGGTTTACTCAGTTTGTCACCGACGAGGAGTGGCAATGGTTAGTTAAACGTCACCGCGCGCGAGATTTCACAGTTGTCGAGATGAAACCTCCGAAAATGCTTTCATTGCCGAAATTACTCACAAAAGAAATAATCAAACCAAAAACAGAGGGTAAGGAAATACCTAAAACCAAAAAGACAAAGAAATGATTGATACTGAACAGAAAAAATTGAATGGGTTTTTTTCCAAAACCTTAAAGATGGAAGCAGAGGACATGGCCAGCCTTTATAATGAAGCCGGGGAGCTTGTCTCCTTAACCGCAGCTGAAAAAGCAGATACTTCACGAGTTGCAAAGCTCAAAGAGGATAATGACAGTCAATACAAGCGAGGCCAAAAAGAAGTGGCAAGTAAGTTGGAGACGAAGCTGAAGGATAAGTATGACATAGAATCCGATTTAACGGGGATTGAGTTAATCGACCATATTCTGAGCGAAGAAGTAAAAAAAGTAAAAGGGAACGGAGAGGATATTTCCGCGCATCCTGAATACGTTAAACTCAAACTGGAAAACGATAAGGCTCTGAAAGCAAAAGATAAGGAATGGCAGAAGAAACTTGACGAAGTTGAAGTTACTCATGCAAAACAACTCATCTTCTCAAAGATCAAAGACCGTGCTTTTGCTGAACTTGATAATTTAAAGCCTATTCTTCCGGAGGACAGTAGAAAAGCGCAGAAATGGAGGGAAAAATTCATCGAAGAGTTTAAAAACTTCGAATACCAGGAACAGGATGGAAAATTCATCATTATAAAAGACGGCAAACCTTTGCAGGATAGTCATGGTTATACAAAGAGTTTTGAGGATCACGTTAAAGAAACGGCCTCGGACTTCTTTGAATTTCAGACTGCCGAGCAACGTTCATCTGCTGGTAATAAACAGGCGGATGGCACAAATGGTAAAGTTGTCGTAAAAGATGAAGCAGATTATGTTCAAAAAACAAGGTTAGCTAAAACCCCGCAGGAGAGAATTGAACTATTAAATGCTTACGAACAACTAACTAAAACAAAATGAGTGAAATTGGACATATTGACTGCGGATACCTGCCGTCTATTCAAGCTAAACAGGAAAGAATATGGACAGATCCTATTCAAAAAATAGACCTTATAGCTGATGTAGATTCAGTAAAGGCTGTACTTGAAAATCAACAGGTAAATTTTACTGAGATACTCG
>JALNXG010000054.1 GCA_023230485.1 Melioribacteraceae bacterium | reverse complement strand
TGTCCTGGTATTACATGAAATTTTAACCCTTCGTTTTTCAAATCTTGTAATTGTTCAATTATCCAGGCCTCAAGAAAGGAACTGCTCTTTGCCCGATGAAAAAAATCCCCAGCGCAATATATATCACAATTCTTTTCATTAGCTGTATCAATAAGAAATCGAAATTTCTTTTCCTGAGCCTTCCAGTAATCATCTGTACGGGCATGGGGAATAGAATCCCGGAGATGTAAATCGGCACAAGCTATAAAATTATATGTTTTCATATTCTCCTTAATAAGAATAAAATATCTTCATCCTGAGTCAGAGAAAATCTTATCAATAAAGATCGTTTGATCTTGTCTTTTGCTTTCTCTATTTTTTCGGCATCTTCTGGTTGCACAGTGGACAGGTCTCCGGTGTAAGTTTATCAAGCATTTCTTTTTTCTTACTATATTTTTTTCTCATGTCCGATAATTGAATTTTTAAAGTTTCAATTTTTCTTACCTGAGAATTTAAAGTCTCATAAGAATCATTTAGTTTTTCCAGTTGCTCTGTTTTCTTTATATAGGAATCAATTTCTTTTTCTGAAGGATAATTCTTTTTATTAGCTTCAATATCTTTCTGTATAGATTCAATCAGCTGAATAGATTTAAAGAGAGATGTATATTTATCCTTTAAAGAAATAAAGAAATTATTTTTCTTTTCCAGGGCTTTCAGATCGATTTCAAAGTCATCAATATAATCATATTTTTTTAAACTCTCTTCTTTCTTCTCAAGATCATAAGTCCGGGATTTTATTGTTCTGTTTAGATCATTCTTTTTTGTTTTTACATAAGACTGTGCCCGGTCGATAGCTTCCCAGTTTACAATCTTGTTCAAATACTTTGCTACTTCCCCCGGAGTATTAAGCAACAGGAAAGGTCTGTCCAATTGATATTGAGTATTTATTTCATCAATGTTCAGTAGCTGAGCAACGGGTTCCGGGACAGTGGTACCAGGAGCCTCTAAAGAATTTGGGGTAGTAGAAATTCTATAACAATTATCTTTAGCAGATTTTCCTTTTTCTCTTACTACTTGAAAATCATTTTCTAGTGTAAGAGCAACAGAAGTATCACCGCCCCAGTGACTGCGGAAAGAATCCCCCAGGGGTCTGTTAGCAAGTAGCCATTTCAAGGCGCGGATTATTCCTGACTTTCCATTATCCGTACTGCCAATAAAAACATTGACCCCTGGGGAAAGTTCTATGTCAGTATGCTCATGGCTTTCAAAATTTTGAATAGTGATAGAAGAAATCATAGTTACCTTATAATTAAATGCTTTTCTAAAACATATTTTAAATCTTCTGCAAACATAGGTGATATATTCCCTATACTTATCATTTTTTTGCAAAAACAATCTATATCAAATTTTATTTTTTCTTTTAATAAATTTGGATCTGATTTTATACTACCAATATATTTATCTTCCATGTAGGATAAAAAATCAGAGAGATTAGTATAAGAAGACCTTTGCTTTACTACTAATTCTGTTTTAATTTTAAATATGTTATTTAGCATCTTTTATCTTCTCCGGGAATAATATTTTTCTTGCCGACTCCTTCGCAGTAGAGCTTGAATATTTTTTAGTAAATAAATTATGCCTCTGCTTCTTTCTCAGTCTTCTTCTTTGCTTTCTGTTTAAAAAAGTATTATGTATTGGAGCATTACTTGCCATGAATAAGTTCCTCCATTATATTAAAAAATACATTGGCGTCTAAAATAACAATAGGGACATTTCTGTTTTTCTTATGAATTAAAAGCCAGTTCCGAGTTGGGCTTGTATTTGTTTTAGCTTGTTCAATATCTTTATAAAGATTTATTTTTTCTGTTGCTTTACATTCAACATCAAATAGAAATTGATCTTTTGCTTCCATTCTTAATACTACATCAGTTCCTGACTGTCCCATAAGTCTTGGTTGAATCAATTTTTCATCTTCGTATCCCCATGGAATAAATAATAATTTAGAAATCTGTTCACAGGCCCATTTTTGAAGGTTCCTTCCTTTTGCCTTTGCAGAAGATGTTTTCATGTTCTCTCCTCAATTTCTTTTAAATTGGCTTCATTTACCATTTCTTTTTCCTACCCGCGCTGGAAATTGAATCCTCTATTTTTTCCCATTTATCAATTACTTTCTGAGCCAGTTCCTTTTCCAGGTTGTTACTTTCAATATGATGTATTAAGCCTTTCAGGGAAAATTCATTATTATCCCACTGAAATAATTCACTTTCCACTTTTGCTTTATGCTTGCCCAGGTCTGTATATAAATTATATAGGTATAAAATATTTGTTCTGATATTATCTACACCATAATCAAAAAGGATTTCCATGTATGCTTCCCGAAATGGTTTGTCATTTCCTATCTTTGTAATTCTGGCCTTTGTAGTAATCCCATATACACGTCCTTTCTTCCGGTGCTTCTCAGTCTCAGCTAGCCATATAATAAGAGAAGCCATGTGATCCAGAGCCTTACCCCCGGTTCTGTAATATTTAGGCCCGTAAGTAACACCGATATTTTCCCGGACTTGTGATATAATAATAAGAATACATTTTTTATCTCTTATATCTTTCATTCTTAACCGGAAAAATTTCCCCAGGTTTTTAACTTTCTCCAGGTTGTAAGTTCCTTTATCTTCTTTGTCCTTATCCCTTTCCATTTCCGCTTTACTGGATAGCATATCAAAGCAATCCAAAACATAGATAAGGGTTTTTCCTTCAGGCAACCGGGATAATTTACTTTTTAAATTTCCCGTGAAATCCTCTATGGTATGACTATTGATCTGATCTTTTTTTATAATATCAATTCCATAAAGGTCTCTGGTGTTAAAGGAATACCTGTTTTCAACATCATCATAAAACCATTCCAGCTTATTTCCTAATAGTCGATAAGCAGCAGCAATAAATTCAGAAGCCAGGAAAGTCTTACCTGATGAAGAGTCCCCGACAATATTAGAAATTTGTCCGATAGAGACCCCTCCCGACAAAGCGCAGTCCAGCGGAGTTATGCTTGTCGGGAGGGTGGGGATTAAGGGTTTTGATCTGGGTGTTCGGGCAGATTCCTTCACCTGTTCAACAATCTTTTTTCTTGTCTTTTTTAGATGGTCTGCCTTGGTTTTCATATGTCAATTCCCCATTTAAAACTTTTTGTAGCATATCGGAATAAACTTCATAGCGTCCGGCGATCTTCTTTCCGATCTTGAAATCCTCTATCCATGTCCGGATTGTCTCAGTAGACTTCTTTGCCTTCTTTGCAGCTTCCGGGACTGTTAATTTAATCCTTTCCATAGGCTTCTGAACAATCATCCCAGAGTTTGCATTTTGAGCAATCTTTTTGGTATTCATCACAATCTTCTCCGAATTTATGCCCACTAGGACATTTCTGTTTTCCTTTTTTCTTTGAAGGCGGTTCGTCATCATCGTCATCATCAGCAGGTTTTCTGCTCTTCTTTTTTACGGAAGATTGTTTTGGTTTTTCATCTTCATCATCGTCCTCATCAACAGGCTTCCGGGATTTCTTTTTAACAGGTTCCTCCTCATCATCATCGTCATCATCTTTGGAAACTGCTTTTTTAAATCCTTTGTCCAGATCATCATCATCTGAATCATTGTCCTCATCTTCTGAATCTTTATCTTCCTCCGACTCTTCCTCATCATCATCTACTGGCTTTTTAGATTTCTTTTTTACTGGTTCATCATCGTCATCATCTGTTTCTTCTTTCGAGGAAATCCCATATAAATCTTTTTCCATTTCTTCATAATCCGGGATTACCAGCAAGGCATCCAATGAAGGAACTTCATCAAATATTTCCGGGTCAACAGGTTCCCGATCTTTGAAGCGGAATCCGGTAGGCTTGTAAGTTGTATTTTTAAATTCACCTTCTCTTTCTTCCCCGTAAAAAATTATAGCTTTCCCTTCATCCGGGTCGGCAAAAGGAATAACCCCTTCCCCGTCAGTATCTCTTTCAGCTTCGGCTAAAACTTCTTTCAGAAATTCCCAGTGGCTTAAATCAAGAAGATAAAATTTATCATCATTCTTCATTAAGTCCTGAATGATGAATACTTCCCTCTGCTGTGCCCGCATGTCTTTTACTTCCTTGTCTTTGTAGGTATATTCTTTTGAATCTACCATCTTTTTTATTTCTTTACAACCGGGACAGGGCTGATTAAAAGTTTCTTTCATACAAAGATAATTTCCTTCACTTTCTCCGAAAAAGCGATGTACAAATACAGCCAGCTTGTAATCTGTCTTTCCTTTCTCCCGGCCTTTGGGGTGATTGTCTGTAGTGATTCTGTATTGAAGAATCCCGATTTTGTTTTTGTCTTTCTTTACTTTGTAGAATTCAAGATCAGGGTAATCAGACAGGTCAAGATAATTTGCTCTATTACCTCCGCTGCCCTTATCCTTATTTTTGAAATCGTCTTCGTATACATCGGACAATTTGTATTTTTCTTTTCCTGATTTATTTTTATTAAGAGACGACATTTTTATTTGATCCTCTTTTTAGATTTTTTATCAATAGCATCCATCTGATGCTTGTCTGCTGCTCTTTCCCTGATATTTTCTTTCGTGTCTTTCGGCTGCCGGGGCGTGGAATTATAATTTGCTAATTCTAATTGACACATATATTCAAGTGCTTTCTTTCGGTGATCCATTGCCATCTTATTAGCATTGTTTAACACTCGCGCCTCATGCTCTGCTTCCAGGTAATCTTCCATTGCCTTCGTATGTCTCTTGTCCATTATGATTTCATTAGCAATAGATTTCTCCGTGACCTTAGCTTCATTCATAGAGGCATTAAATCTGAGTTCCTTGTCAATCTCAGCATCAACTACTTTTAATGCTTCACTTGCTTTGTCCGCATCCCTTCGGGCTTCCTCAGCTACAGTGGCAAAATACCGATACATTGCAGGCTGCCTCAGCCACTCTTCATCAAGAGCTAATCGATCAATATTGTCGATGTCTTGAACAGTAAATTCTTTACTCATACTTTTTCTCCTCTTATATATTATACAAAATAAATAAAAAATTTAAAGAAAAATTTTATTTATTGCATTACTGATCTGAAAGCCGATAGTATCAATCCGGCTTTTCCGCTGTCATAATAATTATCAGTAAAATTTTCAATAATCATAGCCGATCGCAGAGCTGTTTTCTTATCCTTAGAATTTAAAGCAATGGTGGTAAAATATCCCAGCACAGCGCGCCGAATGGATTCAGGTTCTGCTTCTATACTTTTTATTATTCCTGCTATTTGATTCCATGCCCTTCCCTCGTTGAGGGCCCGGCATAAATCTATGACCTGCTTCTGGTCTGTCTTTATAGATTGAATTATCTTGATTGCTTTATCTGCTTCTTTAATCCCGATAATTTGTTGCAACATTATTAAGGCTTGTCGGGGGATTCCTTCCGATTCCTCTGCTATCTTTTCCAGTACATCTATATTGATTTTTATTTTCCGGGGAGAAAGAACATTGTCCAGTAATCTCATTATCATCTTAATATTTAATTTATGAACCTCAAACCTGGAACATCTATTTAAAATAGTCTTGAGCAGTTTCTCCGGCTCCGTAGTACACAAAATAAAAAATACATGTTTTGGAGCATCTTCCAATGCCTTAAGCATGGCGTGCTGGAAATCCTTTGTAGTGGCATGAACCTCATCCAGTATATAAACTTTACATTTGCCCTGAAGTGGCTTGAAAGACATCTGAGAAATAATATCACGGGCAGTATCTATTCCTCTATTATTGCTCGAATTTAGCTCGATCCGATCATATTCAGAACATCCTAATTCATTGGCCACTATACGGGCCAGGGTAGTCTTCCCACAGCCCGTCAGGCCGGAGAATAGGAACGTATGTGGAGGGTCTTTCTGCTGTAATAAAGACTGTAAGGATTCTACAGTGTCCCGGTTTCCTATTATCTCATTAAAAGTTTTAGGTCTGAATTCAATATTATAAGCCATTGTTATTTCTCCTTTTTACTTGCAGGGCATTCTTTGCAATAACAAAAGGAAGGAATAGAAGCACTTCCTTTCTGTACTTTATAATGACCACATTCTAAGATTATTTTTACATTTGATCCTTGTGAAAAATGTCTTGTTTCGGTTTTTGTAACTTTTCTTTTAGGGTTTTTCATATTTTTATTTCCTCCATTTCTGCCCAGTTCCCATTCACATCAGAAATTTTTGCATCTATATTCATAGGCACGATAATCCATTTCCAATGCTCCAGTAAATCTATTGTACTGATTTTCCGGATAATAGGAAATAGCTTTTTCTTTTCTTCCGGGACAAGATCAAATATCTGTGAGTCATGTATCTGTCCCAGGATAGTAGTATCAAAATTATTTTCAGGTAAATATTTTTGTAATTGAATTAAGCTCCATAGCAGGCAATGAAATGCCGGGCCCTGAATAGGATAATTGGCAACTTGTTTCCTGTCTAAATGCCCTGAAATCTTAAATCCGGTTACTGTATATATTACTCCGTCTTTTTGAAACTTTTTCCAGATGTCTTTTTTCCATTGATTGTAAACCCGGAAACGCTTATTCCAAAAATCATCTTCCACTTCCTGAACATGTCTTTCCCATTTAGAATACTTACTAAAAGGGATTGAGCCTTCAGGAGAATTTTTCCAGAGTGCTTCAGCTGTCATTACATAATAGGAACCATAGAACTCAGCAAAAACAAAATTGTTTTTAGCGGCATATCTTTCATCTTTGCTGACTTCCTTTTTTATAAATAATTGCTTCGCTACATCCCGATGCATATCGGAAGTTGGGTCATTTATATATTTAATCATTACAGGGTCTTTATGGACACAGGCTGATACGCGTACTTCCATTCCGGAATAGTCCACTTCCAGTAGTTGCCGACCGGGGGAAGGCTTTATTCCTGACCGGGTATACTTCTGTGCTTCCTCGTCATGCACCGGGACATTCTGGAAGTTCGGCCCATCTGAACTCGATCTATAAGACTTGACCAGATTCAGATTGAAAGAAGGATTCATTTTCCCATTAAAAGAATTTCTTAAAAAGCCTGTCAGGTAAGTTCCTTTTATTTTATCCAGTTTTTTAAATTGTAAAATCTTATCTGTAAAGGGGGTTGCTATTTTCTTTAATACTTCCTGATCTGTAGATTCATTATCCCCGCCTTTTGTTTTCTTGATGGAATTATATCCCAGGTCAATAAATAATAATTGTCTCAATTGATTGGAGCTATTAAAATTAAATTCCCCTTTCCAGTTTTCTAATTCTTTACTAGCAAGAATTTTTTTAGTGAGAAGGTTTTGTTTTTTAGTAATATCTTCAATTGTTCTTTCATAATACTTAGTATCAATACAAATTCCCTTTTGCTCAATACTGGAGAAGGCTTGCTGTCCTTCCATAAATAAATTAAATCCTTTTATGTTTCCTTTTTCCAGGCCCTGATCTAAAAATAATCTGTAGGAAAATATAGTATCCATTCCGCAATATTCTAACATTGAATCAAGTGGAACTTCCTCCATCCGGTTAAATCCATAAGAGTCATCGCCAACTAATTCAATAAAGTTTTCTACTTCTTTATTATAACTAGATACTCCGTAATGAACATAGGTCTGAAATTTTAATCCTGTTATTCCGGTCTGAAGGTCTTCACAATGGGCAGCAATCATTGTATCCCAAATCCAACCTTCAATATTACAATTTAAAATTACTGAACTCCATATATTTTCAAATTTGATATTATGCCCGATCTTTTTAATTTTGGGATTCTTCAGGAACTTTTTTAATGACAACATAAAACTTTTGTCTTCATAGAAGATTGGGAAAGCTGTCGCGCTTTCTATTCCAGTAGACACTGCCATACATAATATCTTATGCCCTGGGGCTTGGGGCTTCTTTCCGGTAGTCTCAAAGTCAATAGCCATAGGAGTCAAAGAAGTTTTCAATGAATCTAAAAATATAGAAGCTTCTAATGGCTTTGTTAATTTAACAACATTTGTTTTTATTTTCGGAAATTCTTTGTTCCAGTCAAACGCTTCTCTCAATGCTTTAATAAAAATCTTTCTTAATACAATATCATCTTTATTATAGTTCAGATATTGGGGGTGATTATTAGGGAATATCCAACATCCCAAATCCTGATCCGGGATCTTCCACCCTACCCACTTTTCAATTCCTTTGAGGTCTTCCTTTTCACCTATGAGGGATTGAAGAGGGGTCTTGCCAAGTGTAATTATCTTTTCGGGTTTTAATTCCTGAATAGTTTTGAATAGGTTAGGTCGGCAGTAATTGATCTGCTGATTTGTGGGGGTTTTATTTCTCCCCCTGTCATCTATTGATCGGCATATTATCGCGTTAGTAGCAAAGCAATCTCTCCTGAAATCAATTCCTATTTCATCGAGACATTCCCAAAGAGTACCTCCAGCTTCAGCTTCTCTTACAAACTGCATTCCCTTTTCATCTTCTTTCCGGCCGGGAGCTTCCCCGATAATAAGAATATTCTTTTTCCCCCTTCCAGTCACTTTCATTTTTGGGGTTCGACATTTCTTGTACAATCCGCAAGCCTCACAGGGATTAGAAAATTCCTGAACTTTCTTTTTGCTGGTAGATTTCCGGGGCTTTTCTTTTTCTACAAAGAAACCTTTCATTTTATTATCTTTCCTCCGGATTTTTTAAATAATTCTCTTTTATGTCTTTTCTTAAATTCTTCAATACGCTTACAAGCTGCATTATAATAATCCTTATCCAACTCACACCCGACATATTCAAAGCCCTCTTCTATACAGGCTATAAGGCTTGAGCCACTGCCGACATGACTGTCAAATATCTTGTCGCCTTTCTTGGCGTAGTTTATTAAAAGCCAGCGGTAAAGGGCAACGGGTTTTTGAGTGGGATGAATCTTAGTCTTGCCTTCATGTGAATTTAAATAATCAAATCCTATCCATCCATATTTAAAATATTTCAATACCTTATTAAATGAAGTCCATATTAACTCACCATCTGAAAAAGTAGGCCCTTGTGTTTGATGTTCTTTTTTATGCCAAAAAATCCATCCTTTAGATAAAGGTAAATTAAAATAATTTCCACCACATATTATTTGATTTATTGAAATTCTGAATAATTCATCAAAATAAATTTTATCTGGAATTTTATAATCCCAATTTTTTTTATCATATAATTTTTTATTTTTATCAAATCCTCTTTTCGTTCCACCCCTACCACATATTGAAAAATGACCATCAAATCCTATCCCATACGGCGGATCGACAATCGCAAGCTTAAAATATTTATCTGGTACGGTCTTCATGTATTCCATGCAATCACAATTTAGGAATTGATGGATTGGATTGGTTTTCATTTCTCCTCTTCTAATAGCATCATCAAATGAGAAAAGTTTTTCATTGTAAAAATTATTTTTCTTCCGTCAGTAAAAACTTCAGAAGACAGTTTTAATATTTCCATAAAGAAATAAGGATTTATTAGAAAGGAAATATTTTTGTCTGTATCAATTTTAATATTGCTTTCAATCCATCCTGTTTCATTCTCGGCCCGGCATTTCATTATTCCTTTATTGATAGAAACTTTTATTTTTTTATCCAGTAAAAAATCCCCCTCAGCCAGTACCGACACCAGCGATATGGTTTTGCTGAGCTCTTCCGGAAGTGTAAATTTATCTTTCTTTTTCGTCTCGAAAAATGAAGACACGTCTGGATATTCTTTACAATCCATAATCCGGCAATGTATTATAGATTTATCTTCATTCCGGAAATGAACCATATTTTCTTCTAAGAAATAATAATTGGTTTTTTGATTAGATAATATTACAGCTGAAGGAAGTGGCAAAAGAAAATTTTTCATACTTTCTTTCATGTCATATAGACTGATACGGAAATTGTCCGTAGATTGTATCGTATTTCCGTCTATATATACTGCATTAAACTGTTCCATTGTTATATCTTTAGACGCGGAAAAGATACAAAGTTTTACCCCCTTGTTAAAATGATCCGGAGCCTTTTCCCACTTGGCTTTCATCTTGAGAGCTTTTATCATTTCTTCATTCCATTCATAGCTGCTTATCTGTGCTTGCACCCCGGAAGTTTTTATCAATAAGGAATTTTCCTTGGAATGGAAAATAACTTTTTCTGATTCTATTCCGTTTATTATTTTTAAGGTTTCCTCAGATGGCACCATAATTTGTATTCCGGATTCAAAAGGAATCTCCAGGGAATAATTTTTATTGATAACAATTATTCTATCATTATCAAAAATAAAACTCTTGTAAATCTCTTCTGCGTCCCGGCTGGATGTATGTTTATATGCTGAATTTAAAACTTCTTTTAATTTAGCTGTTTCCATATTGTCTCCTATAATGTTGTATATATATTATAAACCATTTCTGGATTAAGTCTCATTTTAAATTTGTATAAATCCGGATTGTCTAAGCTCCCCCCGTCATTTACTTTCTTTCCGGAATTTAATATTTCCGGATCGGTGTAAAATCTATATCTCATATATTCACTCAGGAAAGGGATGTTCTGACAAAAACAATATCGATAATTTATGAACATATAATTTTCATCCCATATATTAACCCCATAGATATTATCATTGTCAAATAAAAATCTTTTATTCTTTCCGTCTGTTACATATTTCAGAATTACATCGTCATCATGTATTACTTCATCTGCTTTTCTATTATTTAGCCAACATGACAAGGCTTCTAATCCCCCCTGAGCCCCGAAAAGCTCTTCATAAAATAAATTTTTATTTACGGGAAATTTTTTTATATTCTTTCTAAACACAGTCCACTTTCCCCCGGATAAATTTAAAAAGGCTTTAGGGTCATAAATGAAATTATGATCCAGAAATTTTTCTTGACTCCTTTCTTTAAAAGGAAGGGATGCCCAATAAGGAATAACTGGAAGAATGGGAAGAGAGGGCAACATATTTATTCCTTCAGAATCCTGAATTCTTATTATTCCCAAATCGTCTTCTATTTCTTCCCATCCAGCCTTTTCAAAATATTCTTCACTACACCAGAAGTTGGGAACAATTTTATTTTTTTCTAACAGTTGTAGATACATTTTCTTTTATCAACCCCAGATTACTTGAATTAGAAGTCTTACTTTTGTTAATACATTTCTCTCCCTGCTGCGCTTTAATTCTTTGTATTAAAGCCTTGCTCACTCCCCCAGTCTTTCTGCTTTTCCCCCCCATTATTTTTCCTCCGTTAAATAGTTAATCGTGCCCAGGTCATCATACAAGCACGTGGCAATAAATCCGGTCATGTTCATTTTATCTCCCTGAAAATAAACAAAGCCCTTATCAGATATTTGGAAATCAATTTTCTGAACGAAAGTAAACAGCCCCAGAAAGTCCCCTGTGCGTAGTCCTATGGCAGACGTGTTCTTGATTATCTTATCCGAGTGAAGTTGAAAGATCCCTTTGGATTCTTTCTTTTTCACATTGATAAGGGTTCCTGTAAATATGTCGCGCTGTACCAGTTCAAATTCCCCTTTCTGCATTATTATTTCTACATGAGACAAATTCTCATCCAGGACTTCCTTCACTGAAGAAGTGATAGTCACCTGATTACACTTGTCCAGACTGGCTTTCATTTTCTTATACAATAGATTCATCTTTTTAAAAGACATATCTGGAGTGCGGCAGCTTTTCTTTCTTTCATATTCTTCATTCCCGGAAATGAATATGATCTTTCCATTCTGTTCCTCAAACTGACTGGACTCATAATCATTAGCATAAAAAGAATAATCTCCGGGAAAAAGATTTTCCTTTATTTTAAAATGGATTAAGATAGTAGAATCAGCATTGACTATTATTACCTGATCCCCACTACAACATATTATATTTTTAGATCGGCTATTCTGTTCCAGTGCTACTGCTAAGGCAAATAAATTTTCTACATAAGATTTGATTTTCATTTTATTATCTTTCCTCCGGATTTTTTAAATAATTCTCTTTTATGCCTTTTCTTAAATTCCTGAATACGTTTATCTGCCTCTTGATAATAATATTTATCCGTTTCAAAAGCAATATAATCATATCCTTCCTCGATGCATGCACAAATTAAAGATCCGCTTCCCATATGAGTATCTAAAATCAATTGCCCCGGTCGGGCATACTTTTGCAGACACCATTTATATAACGCTATGGGTTTTTGTGTAGGATGAATTTTTATTTCTTTCTCTTTTAAATTTTCTTGAAGAAAACCATTCCATAAATATCGAAATATTCGTACATGGTTTTCCAAACCACAAAAAGCTATTTCTGCATCAGAAAAAGAACTGGTAGAATTTTTTTTGTCCCATATAATTCTCCCGGGTCCTATATATTTTATATGAAAATAATTTATTCCCCATATAATTTGATTAGCACTGACTTTTAATAATTCATTAAAATAATTTTGTTTTGGAACTTCCCATTTTTCTATGGACGAATAATCTATATATTTTTTAGAATTACCCCCTTTATAATAATTTTTTTTATTAGGTCCTGAAAAGAATGGGGGATCTACTATTGCTAATACTTCTCTATTTAATTCAGGAATAAAAGGCATTCCCTTCATACAATCTATATTATATATAGTATTGATTTTTAATTTCAATTTAAAATTCCTTCCACAAGTTCTTTTCGGAAATCTGTTTCTCTATAAGTCCATACAATCCCGTCTTGATCATTTCCATAGGCTTCAATTCCTTGAGCCCAATTTAGGAACCATGCAGCATCCCCCCGGAGATTCCATAATTGCTTTACATCAGCTTTTATATCCTCAGAAAGAAATCCTCCTTTCTTAGTTACCCATTTTTCAAAATCCCCCCATGTGGTGGGTTTTCCCTTTCTGCTTACGATAAACCGGATTGCGCTTGTTCCGCAGCCGTAATTAAAACCACCTTGAAACCAATCTCCCACACTGCAGCATATATCATCAGCATTAACAGGAACATTCCCCGCGTCAAACGTACTGCAATGAATTCCTTTCTCTTCAAAATATTCCATCATCTTTCCGAGCATGAAAGAAGATATGGCCTGAGCTTCACTGCTTAAAGAAAACATTCTTCTGAAATCAATATCAGCCTGAGAGAAGGAAGAATCAATTGAAGAACTATTTGCTGAATAGGAATATGTGTCCCATGTTATATGCTTCACCCCGGCTTCTTTCATCTTCCCAATATAATGATCCACCTTATCTTTTTCATCATTTATAAAAATCATAAAGGGTTCAATCCGGGCAATAGCTCTTATTCCGGCCCCAGTAATATTTTTCAAAGCCTTCCACCGTCTATCGAAAGACGGTGCCCCAGGCTCAATTCTTTTTAACAATTCATTATCAGAAGAAATAAGGGTGATGTGAACTGCACTCCGGGCCTTGTTAGAAGATAATGCTTTCAAATAAATATCTTCCCCCACCAGGTCAGACTTTGTATTGATCATTACTGGATAAGAATATTCAGATAAATATTTTAACAGTTGTAATGATATACCTTCCTTTTTTTCTATTGGGGCAAAATCCTCAAACCGGATTCCCAGCCTCATAGGTATTTCCATGCGTACAGCATTGAGCACCTTGTCTGTTAATACTTCTTTCTTTCCCCGGTATTTCATAACTCGGTCTAGTTCCTTTTTATATGATTCTACATTACAGTGACGAAATTTTATTTGATTTGGATTATCAAAAAAACTTGTGTACAAACTATATTTAAAATAATCCGCATAACAATACCGGCACTGAAAGGGGCAATGTAACCCATCCCATACATCTATGTTCAGGGGCATGGGACAGCTCTGCGCCCGAAGAGATACTTCCAGAAAGCTTTTTATTTCAGAAGTATCTAACAACCTTTCGATCTTCTTAAATTCCTTATCCTGAAGATGGAATTGTTGATAATTTTTCTTTCTCCCCTTTTCCTTCATTTTATTCTTTTCTGAAGGTTTGTAAAACTTAGAAACACGGGGAAGCAGTTTTTTTAATTCTTTTCGGTAATCCCAATAGTTCATTTGAATAGTCCTTTTTCTTTTATATCCTTCAATGAATACATTCCCGGCTTTTTTCCCTCAAACAATTTCTTTCCCTCTTCATAATCCCCGATTCCATCCCATGATTTTTCTAAAATAGAATATGAAAATCCAGTTTTTTTCATTATCTTTTTCCAGTACACCACGTTGAAGGTAGTAGGCTTCTTTACATTCACCCCGCAGCATGTGTTAGAGTCTTCCTGATAAGAACCGGAGTTGACGAAATCCGGGCAGCCTAATCGGATATTATATTTTTTAGCAATAGCAATGAGCTGGGGTAATATTTTTTTCCATTGAGCATCCTGATTCATAAACCATATTTTTTCAATGTCCAATCCAATATGATGAAGATTCTTTGCCACCCAATCATTTAGATGAAGATTGTATGTATTGTAACTTTTTATTTTACAAGTTTTTAAAAGTTTTATTATATCTTCAAAATCCTTTACGGTGTGAAATCCGGGAATGAATGGCTCCCCATTTACCCCGACATTCAAATTTTTTCTTTGTAAATGAACAGCGTGTTTCAATCGCATCATGGGGGGAGTGGTTGCCCCTTTCTCTAATACTTCCCAGTCCCGATCTAAGCCAGGAGAAATTACTGGCATTATATTTGCTTTCATAGATAAGAGAATATCTTCATCTGCCATTAAATTTTCCGTGAATCTAGTCTGAATAATTACATCCCAATGATACTTTTTAAGAATTTGAAGGGCTTTTCTTGTAACTCTCTTAGTTTTTTCCACAGTCTGATATGGGTCTGTCTTGTTCCCCACCCGGATTGTGTTCCTATTATGTATAGCAGTGGAGATAGATGCCCTGGGAGATGTATTTTTAATACCATTTTCCAGCTTTTTTCGGAAAAGTTCAATATCAAGTGGTTTTAAATCATTTCCCCACACGTGGTTGAGCCTTCGGAAATAACAATGATAGCAATATGTTAAACAGTTACCATATGTATCTAAAGTAAAGGAAAGAGGACAA
Source organism: Melioribacteraceae bacterium (assembly GCA_023230485.1). GTDB lineage: Bacteria > Bacteroidota > Ignavibacteria > Ignavibacteriales > Melioribacteraceae > BRH-c32. Next base: position 12,208 of record JALNXG010000054.1, on the reverse strand, counting down.
TATAAACTATCTCCCCGGATTCCCAATCCATTTTTTAATTCTTTCATGCGCCTATGTTCCAGAATAAAATATTTTTATTTTTGGGAAGCTTTTCGATATTTTCTGTTAACCATTTCCACGCCTTGAGATCATAATAAGGATTACAGGGAAAGGGACAATCTATTTTTACAAAATCCTTGTATTGATATCCTTCATCTATGATTTCCATTTCAATTCTAGTGTTTCCGGGATGTGCTATATTGGGTTGTAATATTTTATTTAATTTATTATAAACAGTTTCATAGCTTCGGGAATACCCCATATGAATTATAAAATAATTATTGCTATTAGTTAAATTAAATCCTTTCATCACTCCTGCTGTTATTGTACCAGAAGAAATAGAAATAATTACAATGGTGTCTTTTTGAAATTTTATCGGGGTATAATAAAAAGCCTCCCCACAATTCTCTTCAATGCTTTCCGGGATTTGTAAAGCATTGGGCATCATGTAACTATCTTCATGCATTTCTTTTAATTCTTTTTTTGCCTGATGATATAATATAGCACTGCGCCCGGCTTGTAAAGGAACAACCCCGGCTTTTTCTTCCTGACATTTTCTTTGTAAGGGCCGAAGCTTTATTTCACCTTTATACTTAGGATAAAAGACAACCACGTGCTTCCCCAAGTCTCTTCCTATTACGCTCACAGCCCACCCCGCCTTGCTGTGGAAGGTGTCCAACACCCCAATTACAGATTCTTTTCTCTTTTTTAAATGAGAATAAATTCCCCGTGCTTTAGAGAAAGAAATGCGATCAATGCATAAATCCTCTCTTTTAACATACACGGTTCTGCCTTTTATTTTATAAGGCACAATCGGGGTGTTGTTCCTGATTTCAATCATATAATCATGATTCCATCTTTATTTATTTTTGCCGGTTTTCCGAAGGGGGACCATTTTTCACTTTTACAATCTGACAGGATTGTGCTAATGGTGGCTGGTTTTTTATCCGGGAACTTTTTGGTCAATAATTCTTTTATTTTTTCCGGAGTGTATTTCTTTTCCTTCAGAAGCTTTTCCAATTCTTCTTTTAATCCGGGGCCTTTGGAAGATAGTGCCTTGGGTTTGAATGTTTTTGTTTCCTTGGAAGTAGGCTTCTGATTTTTTATTTTTATTTCCGCAAGCACATCAACTTCCAATTCCATTAAAACATCGTAAGTCTCCTGAGAAATGGCATCACTCTTTTCCAAAAGTTCCGCGGTAGCAATTATTTCTTCTGTTAGGTCTTCCGCAGTACTTCTGGATTTAATCTTAATGGGCGGATCGGGATTAGCAACTTTGTTTAATTCCATAGCTGCTCTTTTTAATACATCAACTGTGATCTTCATTTTACTTCTCCTTTTTAGTTTATATATTATTATACAAAACAAATAAAAAATTTAAAGAAAATTTATAATCCTTCAACATTTTTTGCCCATTTACTATCCAGGCATACTTTCCCGATGCTCCGGCATTCCAACACTATCACTTCATCATCCACATGAAATTCATCATCCCTTGCCACCAGCATACTCACTCGCATAATACTATTCTTTTTATCTTCCCGGCTCTGATTCAATGCCATGACGTGAGTGGCATGCGCCAGCTTTCTTATATCTTCAGCAATAGTATCTTCCTCAATATTCTTTTTGAATGTACTGCGGTCGGTTTGTGTAGCGGAAATCACTACACAATTCTTTTCCTGTGCTAGTCCCCGGAGAGCTTCCTGCGTAGCATTTAGTTTTTGTCTATGTTCTTTATCTCCTGATTCTGGGGACATGATGTCTGCATAATCCACAATAATAATATCAGGAATAAATTTATTATAATGCTCCAGGTTACTAAGATGTGTCTTTATATCCTTTACATTGATAGAGCCTGTGGGATAGCAGCAAAGCCGGAAAGAATTTCCTGATAACATTCCCTCAATCTGCTTTCTCTTTTTTTGAATAGCTCCGGCACTCAATCCTTTTTTAAATAATTCCTTGTAATCAATTTCATTTTCTTTAGTAAAGAAGGGAAAATGTTCAATGGTCTTTTCAATCCGGGACTCACCTAAAAAGTATTGATAAATTCTATTAAGCATTTTCTTTTCACTCATTTCCAGTGAGTAATAAATTATATTAAGTCCCCTCATCAGTCCCCGCAGCCCGAACTCAGCCAACCAGAAAGACTTCCCGCGCTTCATCGGGGCAGCAATCAGAATATAATCCTGACGGCATATTGTTCCGAACATCTTGCCCAGGTCTCCGGGAAAGTCAAAAAGGTTATCATCTTCAGCGAAAAGAATATTTAGAATATTATCCCGGACAATATCAATACCAATTGTCTGAGCCCTTTCTGTTCTCTTAAATTCTGCAATAGCCTTGTGTGCATCCTTTATTTTATTATTTACTAGTAATACAGAAAGACTATCTTTTAAAATTTCTACTTCCCGCGCCTGAAAATAAAGTTCTGCTTTATCAACTTTGTATTTTACATTATTAGCTTTCTCATACCGGGTGGAAAGCCCGGAAAGGAATTTTCCTATGAGTTCGATCTGTGCCGGGTCTGCTTTATTATCATTACAGTATGTATCATACATTCCCTGTATATCTGAGCCGGGGGCCTTTTTATATTTCTGATAATAATCAAAGCACCACTTGCTGACAGTCTTAGCAAAAGGGATTTGTAATAATTCCTTTTTAAATATGGGAAGTATTTCTATGGTGTACCGGGGATCAGTTATCAGTCCGGTAATTATTTCTTTTTCTACATCGACATCAATCAGTGAGTTTTTAAAGGCCATATATTATATTCCAAAACCTTTTTTCATATTTTCAAAAATTTCATTTTGTCTTTCAATAGTTATATTAGTTCTGTATGCCCCGTATTTGCATTTAGAATTTGCAGAATAAGATTTATTATGTTGTGCTCTTTTCTTTTTATTTTTTGCTAATTTTTTCTGCCTTAATTTTTCATTTCTCATTTTACTCCTACAAGAACATCCCCACACCAGTAATCGAAAGTCACCGGATAGATATTCTTTATTCTTGTATCATTCCAGATTATACTATTAAATCCTAGACCATCATTCATTACATTTACATCTACATATCGGACAAGTCCTGTTCTCTTATTTACCTTTACAAGCACCGCCATATGTCCGTTGTCTCCCACACGATTAAATATTATAACATCCCCAACTTCTATATCTCTTAAATATTTTCGCGGAGTAGTTATTCTTTTTAATCGATTCTCGGAATCTTCCGTATTTTCAAAAACAACATTACTTTCTAACCTTCTAAAAAATCTCCATGAAGCTGATGAACAATCATACTTATCAAATTTCATATCCCCATTTAATTTATACTCAGCATCAAAGAACATATCATTCCAGATTACTAAAAGCTCCTTGCCGGTTAAAGATTTATATTGGGCATAACTGACTTGCAATTTCTGAACGGCTTTTGGAATAGGTAGGGTGGTCTGATAATCTTTACAACTTAAAGAAATAAAACAGGCCCCCCAACCGACTAATAAAGACATAAGTATAATTGTAAATAGACGGATGTTCCTTGTTAAAGGATTTTTTTTATTCATCCTTTCCTCCTATGATGTTATATAATTTATTATTCCAAGATAAAAGAATAATAATATAAATCCGATTACAACCCCCAGGATAAGACAAATATATCTATCAATATTTTTCTTAAAGTGTTTATACTTTTTCATTTATTTATTCCTGTTCTTTTATCCGAATTTTTCCATAAACTCATCTGTTTCTTTTATTCCGGGTATATTATGAAATTCCTCTTCTGACATCTTTCCTCTGTTCTTATAAGCTCTTTCATTATCCCCCTGCTCCTCGGTCTTTTCCTGATTCATGGGCCGGGGAGGATGAGTAAATACATGTAACAGCCAACTGGTATTAGTCCGGGAATTATAAATCAATGTTGGCAGGTCTTTAGGAAGCCATTTCTTATCCGGGGGCCAATATCCTTCTATGAATAATTTAGGAAGCCTTTCAATACAGATTTTGATTTCCTGCTTAGTGAATTGTTTTTCTAATAGAGAAAATCGGATATGATTCTTTTTCATGAATTCAGGATTGATGTGATAATGATCTCCGAAGGTTCCGTTCTTTAGATGTTGTATCATGGAAGCAGCTTTCTGATATACTTTCTTTTCTGGGTTATTATGTTGTTGCAGCATAGAATATTTTTCTTTTAGGGAATTCCAGAGTTCTAAATAAATAGATGTTTTAAAAGTTTGAGTTTTCTTAAAACTCTTATCTATATCTTTAGATATAGACTTAGTAGAATAATCTTTGGTTCGAAGTTGACTTTGAGTGGGGGGGTCAATTTTAACTTTGAGTGGGTCAGTATTTTCTTTTATTAACTGGGAATAGCTTTTTTCTATAAATCTATAATATGTATAAGTTCCCTGAGCGCTTTTTTCTAAATAAAAATCCATTAAATTGCAATCCACATATTTTTTAAATCTGTTAGCTAGGGCAGCTTTAGCAATATTGAGGATTGGAATTTCTTCTAAGATAGTTTTATAATGAACCCAGAAATATCTAGCCCCATTAACTTCTAACTTTTTCATTTTTTCTGTATGGAAAAAATCGATTAAAAATCGAATAATAACAGCATCAGCAGAATCCAATTTCCATTCTAATAATTTTGATTGTTGCAATCCTTCTATTGTATATTTCATTTATTTTCCTCAGCAATTCTTTTCAATTCTTCTTTATCCATATTTTCTTTTATTGTTTCCAGGTGATAGGTTTCTGCATCTGTCAAAGAATCTATTTCTTTTTGGATTAAATTAACTATGACAGAAGGTTCCAATGCGTCTAGTTCCCAACTTTCCTTTCCATATTTCTTATAGTAAGAATGAAATCGGGAATCTGTAGACTTAGCAGGATTGGGTGGGGGATTATATTTTTTTATTTGATCATAATTTAAAGCAATTCTCCGGATATCAAAAGGAAAATCATCACCAACAAATAATCTTATCCGATCAGTAATATCACGGGACATATCTATTCCGGAAGGATCGTGATCCCCTAAGTGAATTATTATAGCTTCTTTTTGTTCATTTTCTATTCTCCGGGCAGCAGCCCACATTTCAGATTGACTTGTATACCCGCGGCAGGAAAAATAAGGAATATCATTATTTAAACATACTTCAGATATTACCCCTGATAGAGCATCCTTCTCAATCCAAATTTCAATATAATAGTTCTGGGTGCTTCTTTTATTTATTTGATATTGAAGTGCAGCTGATTCAATTATTTCAGAAGGGGAAGACCAATGAGAATTTGATTTAACATTTCTTGTTCTGTCTACAATAACATTCCAGTCAATCAATCCGGCTAGGCGGGCATCATTTATAATGCTTCCCAATTTATTATATTCAGCTTGCTTGTTAGGAATAATATCTCTAGATACGAACTGATAATATAATTGTCTTAATGTAAGATCAAATCCCGCATTCTGATATTCTGTTATTATCTGGTTAGCTGTTTCAATTATTATTAAAGATTTTTTATTAAATCTTTTTGAGATATATTGAATTTTCATTTCTTTTTCTCAGCTCTCTTTTTCTGTAGAATCTCATTCAAGCGGGATTTGACTTCGATAGTCAGCTTGGCAAAATCTTCATAGTAGGTCTTCGGGGTGGTTTTGACCCGCAAGCAGAATTTATAATTATCAAATCCATGTGAAGATAATTCCTGGTATTCCATTTCCAATACTTCTAATTCTTTATCCATTTGTTTCTCCTTTTATTTTAATAAAATATTCCTTTCTTCTTTTTCTCAAATTCAAGTATTGTAGAATTATCTACTAACCATCCTGAGCATGTAAATATTTGTTCATCATCATACGAAATAATTACTTTGCTGTTTTCTTTTTTAATAGATTTTATATTCTTATCCTTTAATAATTCCTGCTGAAAATATTGTAATCTTTTCTGCAATTGCTTTTCAGTAAATTTATAATTTACCTGATGCCTTGCATAAGTATTAGGAGTAAAGAAAGTTTCTATTTTCATAATTTATAATGCCTTGCCTGTCTAGTTCCAGGCTGCCAGGCTCTAAGGGAATTGCCTCTGTAAATCACCCTTCTTAGTTTAAATATTTAAAGTAAGTTAATTAGAGTTTATAAAATTTAATATATAGTTTTTTATTCTTTCAAGTCCATGTCATAGAAGACAGCCTCCTCATACCCCGGTTTATAATTGGTATTTTAATAATTATAATTTTTAGCCAAACTAATTAAGTAAATTTAATATATAATTGTTTTATTTTTGTACATGCCCTTTTTCCTTAGCTACCGCACGGGTCAGCAGACTACGACTGCCGGGGCAACCTCATAATAATCACCTCCTTCTTTTATTTTCTCTCCCGGAAATAAAAAAGCTTGAACAAAGTCCCCCACCCTTCCGGGTCTCACAAGGAGGAATTTATTCAAGCTTTCTTCTCATCTTTAATTGATCTTGTGAGGAACCAATTAAATTATTTTATGAATTCCCTGAGCCCTTTATTAAAAGGAGAGAGATGGGGCTCAGGGTTGATTCATATATGTTAAGTATCGTTCATGCCGGAGAATTTTTCCGGCCCGTCTATATATAATATATAGAATTAGAAAAAATATTAAAGTATTTTTTAATATCGTAGGAATTTTTTTCTTATTTCTACAATTTCCTTTTTGTTCATTTCTCCTGGATCTTTCACCCCATAATCATAAATGTATTCCACATGATTTATTAAAGCTGCTAATTGAAAGCCCAGCAGCCGGGCTTCTTTCTCTGCTTTCCTGTCATACATTATAAAAGCAGAATCCAAAATTCCGGATAAAAATAAAACCTGTTGGGGGGAAAAGCCTGTGCCGAAAGTAGCCAGGGCCCCCGGTCCGATCTTCCAGGTATCCAGAGGACCTTCTACAATGATTGCTCTTTTGTATTTAATGAAGTCTGAGCCATAACAAACGTGCTTATGATGTATGACTTCATTTTCAATAGAGCAGGACTTGTAACGTAATTCTGCACGGTCTGTAATATCGCGGGAAGTAAAAGAAATTATCTGTTCATCAATTATAATTGGAATTATTATTCTATGTTTATAAGGGCCATGCATTCCGGTTCCCTGAACGCCCCATGTTTTGATTATCTCATCAGGATCATATCCCCGGTTAATTAAATATTTCCTATGTGCCTTTTGTAAATCAGTAGTTCCTTTCGGAAAAATAATTTTATTGGCTTTTGGGACTTTCTTTCTTTCTTCCCTCATCACCGCAGCAACTTCATATTCATCCATGATCTTTCGGGCCTGCCATGGTGTGCAATCCAGTAGCAGGGAAAGAACCTGATCCATATGATGTCCTTTGCATTGCCAACATGAATAATATCCTTTAGTAATATTAAATCCGCCATGTGAAGATTTATCGTCACAAAATGGACACTGGATATTAATCCAGCCACGTTGAGTATTTTTGCCCTCAGTGAATACGGGAATATTATAATCATCCAGAAGCTGTTTAATATTTACCATTCTGAATATCCTTAACAGTATCCTTCTTTTTTTTATCCCAGAATCCTTTTATATATAACCAGATAAAAAGAACTAACCCTATAGCAGATAGTACAGCAACAGCACCCAAAACACCCATTATAATAGGTTCCATTTTACAAGCCTCTCTTTTTATTATTTTTCATCATCTTCTTAAGAAATTTCCCAAGTATTTCCAATTTCCATTTTCATAGCTCCTCTAAATCCCCGTCATTTATGACGGAGATGTTTTTTATTTTTTCTGTTACCCGGTCTGCTACTTCCTCTTCTACTGTGCCCGCAGCGAACACAATTTTTTGGATTACTTTACTCTTTGCCCCGGTTCTAGGAAGTCTTCCCAATACCTGTTTCAAAGTCTGCGCTGAATAAGTAGGGGAAATTAAAGACAACCTGGGATAATTTCCAAACTCATCATGTAGGTCAATACTTTCCCCCCCGGCCTGAGTATTTAAAATAATTATTCTTTCCTTTCCTTTCTGAAAAGACATTCTGTTTTTCTCTCTATCAGCAGCAGAAACTTTTCCTGTGATAATGCAATCAATTTTTAGTCTTTCAGATAAGGCTTTCACGCTTTCTTCAAAGTTTAAAAATATAGCAACACTCATTCCCTCTTCCACAGCATCCTCAGCCATTTCTACAAATGCCGGGATCTTTAATAATTCTATTTCCTGCCGGGCCCTGAGCCTTTCTACCAGGTGCTGCCCCTGTCCTTCTTTCTTATCCTCTTTTTTCCTGCTGTGTAATTTTTCCAATTCATAATACATATGATCATAAACACTTTGTATCTGCTTTGAATTTCCCATCTCGTAAGCATCAGAAATAATTAAATTCTCCGGGAACCCTTCTACTTCAGAAGTAGTAATGCGGTGCCCATGATGAGGAAAAATATCATTATGTACTTTTGCCAAATCTTTTTTTGTTCCTGAAAATTCCAATCCAAAGAATGATCTACTTACTCCGCGCTTGTAACACCATGAATAAAATCCCCTCTCATCTTTAAATAATCCTAAAGCAATTCCTAATGCATACATCTGTAAAGGATTATCCGCAATTGTAGCGGAAAGACAAAGAACATGCTTGGTAGCAGAAAGAACAGAAGTTAATAATCTGGAATTCTGAGTGTTCCTATTCTTACAGCGGTGAGCTTCATCAAATATTATAATACGCTCTTTTTCAAATTCCCATTTAAAATTTACTTCCTCATAAGGAATTTCATCATAGGTTAATCCGTCAGGGTTCTTTTTCTTTTTTATTTTCTGAATAGTAAAGGGCTGACAGAAAGGAGTATTTCCATTTTTGAATTGTTCATAATTACTTACAAATACTTTTACCCCGAATATCTTAGCAACTTTTTTCCATTTAGGGATTGCTGTCTTGGGAACTAAGATCATAGCAGGAAGATTAAAATATCTTGCTATTGCTAAGGCTGTATACGTTTTTCCTGCACCTGTGTCTGAGGCGTCTAGAGCATTTCCGGATTCTATCATATCAGAAATTAAAATTTTGGTATGGTCTATTTGAAAATTAAGAAGTCCGGAAGTATTCAGCTTTATATCTTTAATATTTAATTCCTGCTGTGTTACTTTTTCAGATTTAATAATGATCCATTTTCCGGAAGTCTTTTTAATAGAGATTCCCTGATCTTTCAATTTCTCTTTATACAGTCTCCAGATTCCCCAGAAGGATTCCGGGACAACTGCCTCAAAAGTTTGCAGTGCCCCGTCTTCTGTATAAAGAATCCTTCCGGGCTGAAATTTAATTTCTTGTAGGGCTTCCTGAAACATTTATTTATCCATTAGAAAAGTTAATATTTTTTTGCCTCTTTCATTCCACCATTCTTGTTCATTATGTTTAATAGATAAATCAATCTGGAATTGCTCATTAGACCATATTTCCATAGAATGAATTTCACATCCGATACGGATAAAAGTTGTTTCTGTCTCAGTATCAAAATATATATTGCAAGAATATTTTGAAATAATACATTCTATCCGAACATCAGAGTCTATCCGAACACCAGAGCCTATCCGAACACCAGAGCCTATCCAAACACCAGAGCCTATCCGAACATCAGAGTCTATCCGAACACCAGAGCCTATCCGAACACCAGAGCCTATCCAAACACCAGAGCCTATCCAAACACCAGAGTCTATCTGAACATCAGAGTCTATCCGAACACCAGAGCCTATCCGAACACCAGAGCCTATCCAAACACCAGAGCCTATCCGAACATCAGAGTCTATCCGAACACCAGAGCCTATCCAAACATCAGAGTCTATTTCAATTGATAGTTCAATCAACTTTGAATCTCCCCGTTCTACTTCAATCCATTCTTTTTTGTAATAAATTTTCATAAAATTTATCTCTCCTTTTATATATTTTGTAAAGCTATTTGAATCTCATTAAAGCAATTCAGAATATCCGTATATGTCCAATCTATATTTCGTATAGAGAATCCTTCCGGGTTGGAATTTAATTTCCTATAGGGCTTGTTGGAACATTATTTATTTCCTTTATTATTTTTCTTTCTTCTTCAGAAATTAGTTTTTTTAATTCTCCTGTCCAAGAATCATTTAATTTTTTTCTTCTTTTGATTAAAGGATTTCCTTCTGTATCAATTTTATTTTCATAGAATTTATGTTCTTTTCTCCATTGAATTCTTTCTAAATTTATTCTTTTTTTATTTTTTATGGCTATAGGGATTAATTTTTTGATATCAATAATTTTTCCAGAAATAAGCCAAGTATAGAATTGATGAAAAAAATCATCTTCTTTATCATAATCATAATCAAAAGGCTTGTAATGTTTTAAATAAAAAACTTCATGTTCTGTTTCATTTACAGGTTTTAAAGATATTCTTCCTAATTGTACTTTATTTTGGAGTATAAAAAGTCTATACCAATTATTTCCGACTTTTACTAATTTAAAAGAGTATAGTGGAAAAGAAATTTCTAATTTGATTTTAAATTCTTCTACATTAAAGATTTTCATTTTTACATCCTCTCCAGTGCCAGGCTTATCTCATTAAAGCAATTCAGAATATCAGTAAACTTCCAATCCAATCCCCGCAGATAAGCAGTCAGGCTTTTCTTTGTTATCTTATTTTTTCCGGAAGAAATAAATCCTGTATCCGTATTAAATATAATATCTATTATCTTCTGAGACTTCTGACTTAAACTTTTCAGCCAATCTGGATAATTTATCATCATATCTATCCGGGAATTTTCTATAAAAATATATTCCTGAAGTTCATCCCAGTCTTTTACAAAGTAGACAAGGAAGTTTTCAAAATTATTTTTCAGGCATGTATTCAGGTAGGTAGTAAAAGAAGCTCCACGATCCGGTTTGTATTCATTAAGACACTGGACAAAAGTTTCATTAGCTTCACTTTCCAAATCCTCTACCGGGACATGTGGGACGCGGTTATGATACTCTCTGATTTTACCTTTAATAGTTTTTTGGTTTGCTAAATACAGTTCTGTTGGGGACATATTATTTCTCTCCTTTATATATTATTTATTGTTACAAGTACATAATGGATCATAATATTCATCATGTGCTTCTTGCCAACCCTTATCAAATGCAATTTTTATTTCCTTATCTATCATAGTAGCAAGATTTTTAACTCCATCTTTATCTACAGAAGATAAATGAATATAAGGGAATTGTTTATTATATTCCCTAACTATTTTTTGACCTGTTGTTTCTGCCATATCTTTCTCCTTATATATTTTTTAATTCTTTTTTAAAGCATGACGGACAATATCCATGACTGATATTTCCGTACATTCCCGGAATAGCGTTTTCCGGTTCTATGTAAAGCCAGAACTTGAAAAATAAAAATTTATGCTTGAATTTCTTACAGACGCAACATTGAGTTACTAATTTCCTTCTCATATTATTTTCCTTGTGCATTACAGCGGGACTAATGCCCGCTTGACTCTGCATTAACTTATTGATAATGAAAAAAATCCGCTGATTCTATGATTTGATGCGTTTCTTCAATTTTTGATAAATAATTATTATACTCTTCATATTCCCCAACCGTGAGCAGGCCTAATAATTTTGAATGTTCTATGTTTGTGATCTGATATAACTTATTTTCAATAACTACTTTTATTCCTTTTAATTTTGCCATATTTCCTCTTTTTATCCTGCTATTTTCTGCCCGGCAGGACTCGGACAAAGTTTGTTAATTATTTTTTAATATGTTTTTTCTTTTGTACATCTACGCATTTAGAACAAATATAAGTTAAGTCAATGTTTGCATCTTTCATTTTTAAATATTCTATTACTGTTATACTGTTTCCATTGCACTGATGAGATTTGCAAATAATATTATTTGTTGATTCGGAATATAAATGAGTTTTCATTCTCTTTCTCCTGTTTTTAAATTTATTTAATCTCTCTAATAGATATATTATAAAAGACCATTATAAAAGTCAAGTAAAAAAGATAAAAAAGTTAAAAAAGATTGAATTTTTTTATAAAAAGTAAGAAAAAAAGCTATTATAATCAGCCGGAAGTATATTTATTATAATTGAGAGGATAATAATGCGTAAACTTGCTAACAAGCTACCTAAAAAGAAAAGGGGCGGAGTAATAGTTAAAAAAGCAGATAAGCGGGATAAGCG
>JALNXG010000053.1 GCA_023230485.1 Melioribacteraceae bacterium | reverse complement strand
AGAGATGGTGCGGAAAGCGGGACTCGAACCCGCACGCTCGAACGAGCACTACCCCCTCAAAGTAGCGTGTATACCAATTTCACCACTTCCGCATTATCAGATGTGCAAAATAAATTCTTGAGTATATAAATGCAAGGTTTTTTTATTTCTTTTGTTTTTCTCTACTTTCTTTTTTGAAAATAAAATCTCTTACACCATGTCTAAATTTATTTTCCACTACAAGGAATTTGGCAATCTGCTCTTCCGAGAGGATTTCTTTCAACGAGCTAATGAACGCATTTTTCTCTTTTAAAATCTTTTCTTCTTGTAAAAGGAATAAATTAATTTGTTCCCGTAGGTCATTTTTTTTACCCTTTTCAGAAACGGCTGTTTCCTTTTCCAATTTATCGATCAATCCATCACGCTCATCAATAAGTTCTTTTACTTTTGCATGAAATTCATATCTTCTTGAAAAGAAACGAATAGAAGTTTCTTCATTAAGTTTAAGAGATTCAATGAGTTTTGCCTGCTCATATTGCTCCATTTTCCGCATACGTTCGGCACGATCTCCACGATCTCTTTTTTCATTACCCTTTTCCTGTGCCTGCATTAATGCGGGTAATAAAAGAACAATAATTATTATTAATACTTTTTTCATCACATCACCTAGTTATTTTTCTAATCTTTGGTAAACTGCTTCAATCTCTTCTGACGATAAATCTTGATATACAAAATATGAAGGAGATTGATTAATTTCATTTGCATAATATTCTTTAATTGCGTCCTCCCAATCATCAGGGAAATCAATCTCTATATTTTTATCACTCCTATTAACATAAATTGCTTCATCAACAATATTAAGTCCCGAAGACATTACGGTTTCTTGTAAGCTTTCTGTCATCGTTGACTGCTCTATTTTATTGAATGTCGATAACATTGGTAAAACGAGAAATAATGTTATCGTAAAACTTATTGCATAAGCTGAGACCGTTAGAAATTTGAATCGACTTGATCGCATTGCAATTCTACTGTGGACACGGGGGATCATATTATTGAAATAGGCATCATTAATATGGACTTCATTAAGAGACTTAATTCTATCTAAAAAAGGACCAGCTTCCAATTCAATTTTATTTAATTCGTTATCATTAATCATATTTATCTATTCCCGCCTCCATAATTTTTTTTAGTGCGTGAAAATAATTGGATTTAAGTCCACCCACACTTTTACCTGTAATTTTAGATATCTCTTCATAGGTCAGTTGGTCAAAAATCCTCATTATAAAAACTTCCTTCTGTTTAATCGGTAATTTTTCTAGTACTTTATTCAATTTTTCAATTTTTTCTTTATCTTCAAAAGATTCAAAAATATTATTACTACTTAATAATTTATCTTCACTAAGATCATCGAAAGAAAAAAAATTTTTTAATTTATTTTTTCGAATCTGGTTAAGACTTCGCGTTTGTACAATAGTATAAATCCAAGTGGCGAAAGAAGACTTAAAATTAAAAGAACTGATTTTCTGATAAATTACAATAAGCACTTGTTGAGTAACTTCATCTGCATCCATATGATTACCAGTCATTCTAAGTGCATGCCAATAAATAATTTTCTGATATTCTCTAACAATATCATTAAAGGCAGATTCATCTCCGCTTCGAAATCTATTTACTAAATCAAAATCTTTATCATTAACCATAAATTGTACTTTATCTAATAACTTTGACACTTAGATGTTCGAAAGGGTTTAAATACACTTTGTTTTAAACCATTCCCTTTTAGTAAGTGTCAAAATAGCAAAACACAAAAGGAGTTGGAAATGAAAAAAATAATTGTATCTATAATAATAACTGTATTCGTGCTTTCTTCAGGTAATGTATTAGCTCAAGGAAAAGGTGATTCTAAATCCTTCGGGAAAAAGATGTGCACTGAATTGAACTTAACAGATACTCAACAAAAAAGCATTGAAGATCTAAAAGCAGAAAAACAGAAAAAGTTGATCGATCTCAAAGCTGAAATCCAGAAGAAGCAAATTGATATGAAAAAATTATTAGCTGATGGTTTTACTAATGAAAATGAATTCTTAAAATTAACTGACTATATTTCTAAGTTAAAATCAGAAATGAGATCATTAAATGCGAAGCACTTAGTAGCTGTAAGTAAAATCCTAAATGATGATCAGAAAAAAATGTGGCTTGAAAAAACCAGATTTAATAATGACAGAGGCGAAAGAATGGGATGCAAAAATATGAAAAACGATATGATGAAACGCCATATGAAAGGTGATAGAAAAGGTTTAGGTAAAGAAATTCAAATTGAGAAAAAAATAATTAAAGAATAGTATTGGTTAAGTTTTCTATTTCACAAATTCAGTTGATGAATTGAGGATAAGTAAAGTGCAACAACCCCTCCTTTGCTTATCCTTTTTTTATTTTATAGATCGCCTTGTATTGGGCGGAGGGTGAGTTGCTCTGGAACCATTATTCCCTCTAATGAATGCATGTGATAAATCAGTTCCGCTATCTCAATGGGAGACATCATTCTTTCGGAATTTTTTTCGATTGCTTTCGGATGCCAGATAGGAGTTTTTGTTGCACCGGGCATGACGTTAATTACTTTTATATTGTTAGCTCTTACTTCCTCACGAAGAACATTCGCATAAGCAAGCAACCCCGATTTTGATGCCGAATAAGCACTGCTTTTTGTAAAGACTTTTTCCGTTACAACAGAGAGTATGTTAATTATAGTACCGGAATTTCTTTTCATCATAACTGGCAAAACTGATTTGATGGCGAGAATTGATCCAAGCAGATTTATATCAATAATATTTTTAATTTTCTCTACACTATCTTCTGAAGCAGATGTGAAAGTAGTAGTGCCCGCATTATTAATTAATATATCTATTTCGTATTCGGAGGCAATTTTTTCTAAAATAGCTTTCGATTCATCAAAATTAGAAAGGTCTAATTTATAAGGATGATATCGGTCAGAATTTTCCACTCCATTTTTTATCTCTTCTAATAAATCGATCCGGCGTGCGGCGACAACAACATTATAACCATTCGATAAAAATTTTAATGAAATCTCTTTTCCGATTCCGGAGCTTGCTCCAGTAATAAATATTGTCTTCATATTTAGCGTAGATTCTGTAATTTAATTAATTGTAAAAATTCAGCTCTGGTGCGCATAGTATTTTTAAAAACACCACGCACTGAACTCGTAGTTGTGCTTGAATTTTGCTTTTGAACACCTCTCATCATCATACACATATGAAAACCTTCGACAACAACAGCAACTCCACGAGGCTGAAGATACTTTTCTATGGTTTCTGCAATTTGATTGGTCATTCGCTCCTGAACTTGCAATCTCCTTGCAAATACATCAACAATACGCGGAATTTTACTTAATCCAACTATCTTTCCATTTGGTATATAAGCTACATGAACTTTACCATAAAATGGTAGCATATGATGCTCGCACATACTATAAAAATCAATATCTTTCACGATAACCATTTCATCATATTCTTCTTCAAAAATAGCCCCATTTAAGACTTCTTCAATATTTGCGTTATAACCTTGAGTAAGGAACTCATAAGCTTTAGCCACACGATGCGGAGTTCTGATTAACCCTTCTCTTTTTGGGTCTTCGCCAATCTCTTCTAATATAGAACTAACACATTTTTCAATTTTCTTGCTATCCAATTCATTCACCCTTGTATTCTACATAATTGTTTTCAGTTTCGTATAATTTAATTGAATATAATTTCCCCGAAGAGATTTTATCTATCAATTGTTTCCAAATTCCAACGGCAATATTTTCGGCAGTAGGTATTATGCCATAAAGAAAATCTACATCCAGATTTAAGTTCTTATGATCAACTTTTTTTATTATGTTTTCAATAATGATTGTTTTTAATAATTTGAGATCAATCACATAACCTGTATCAGGATTGATCTCGCCTTTAACGACCACCTCAAGTATATAATTATGTCCATGCCCATTAAGGTTATTGCACTTGCCAAATATCCGGTCATTTTCTTCTTCATTAAATTTTGGATTGAAGAGACGGTGAGATGAACTAAACACTTCTCTTCGAGTAACATAAATCATTATTTTATCCTTTTAATACTTTTAATACTTCTTCAACATGTCCGGTTACTTTTACTTTAGGGAACACTTTTTTAATTTTCCCCTCTTTATCGATAATTACAGTAGTGCGTTCAATCCCCATATATTTTCTGCCATACATACTTTTTTCTTTCCATACGCCATATTTTTCTAACACTTCTTTATTAACATCACTCAAAAGTAAAAAGTTCAAATCGTTTTTAGCAATAAATTTTTGGTGAGATTCGGGAGAATCTCCGCTTATACCAATAACAATAGCATTTAATTTATCAAATTTAGGCAATGTATCCCTAAAATCACATGCCTCTTTCGTACATCCGGAAGTCATATCCTTAGGATAAAAGTAGAGTACAATATCATTTCCTAAAAACTCTTTTAATGAATGCTTTTTTCCTTCGTGATTGGGTAAATTAAATGCTGGTGCTTTTTTCCCTTCTTCAATCATTATTTTCTCCAAAACATATTTTTCTAAAAAATTTAGGGCTTTACTTATTATTGAATAACAAGCAAAGCCCCATAATTATTTTATCAACTTTCTACTAATGTAAGTTGTGTAATGCTTCTTGGATTTTCTCATAATTTGGTTCTTCACCTGCATTTTCTAATACTTCTGCATATTGAACAACACCATCTTTATCTATTACGAAAGCAGAACGTTTGGAAACGCCTTGATAATCGAATTTCCCGGCACCAAATACATCATAAAAAGCACCATAAGATTTACTTACTTCTTTATTAAAATCGCTTAATAAAGGAAAATTGAATTTGTGTTTATCAACCCATAATTTCTGAGCAAATGGACTATCAACACTCAATGCTAAAACTTGGGCATCAAGATTTTCGTAATCTTTCATTCCGTCTCGTGTGGAGCATAATTCCTTTTCGCAGACTGATGTGCCAACTAATGGGAAGAAAAGTAAAACAACATTTTTTTTGCCTTTATAATCGCTTAAAGAAACATCTTCAAGATTGTGGTTTTTTAGTGTAAAGTCAGGTGCTTGTACTCCAACTGCTAATGCCATAATGAATTTCCTTTTTTAATTTATAATTTTCTACCTATTTTGATTGTAACTTGAAACTCAACTTTATCATCTTGCGTAACTCTTCCTCTTTGTTCTGTAACTTCAAACCAGCCAACCGGTTTCTCTTTACCAGCAGATTCTAATGCTTGCTTTATTGCATCACTCAAACTTTCGGTTGATACACCAACTAATTCAATTACTTCAAACGTCTTTGACATAATAACTCCATTTAGTTATAAAAAGTTCCATTCTAAGATAATATACAAAAATAGTGCTTTGCGTTTAACAAATCATATATCTATTTTTATATAGACTAAATCTAAATAAATTTTAAGACAAAGTGAACTCACAAAAAGCAATAGAAGAATTTAATAAATTCTTGAAACAAGGTAAATATCGCATAACTCCCGAAAGATTTGAAGTTCTAGAATCCGCTTTGAACTTTGATGAACATTTTGGAGCAGATGAGCTCTATATAAAGATGAAATCGGAGAAATCGAGAATCTCAAGAGCCACTGTTTATAATACATTAGAGTTATTAACGCAATGCGGATTATTATGTAAACGGAATTTTGGCGAAAAAAAAACCCGTTATGAATCTAATTACGATAGGAAAAATCACGATCATTTAATTTGTTCAAAATGCGGAACAATAACAGAATTTTCAAATCCAAAGATACAAAAGATAGTTTCTGAAATATCTTCCGAAAAAGGTTTCGCAATAACAGGTTATTCATTAAATATATATGGCAATTGTATAGATAATCCTTACTGCATAAAAAAGTGAAGTTCATTAATAAAAGTTTAGCTCAAATCAGATAATAATTTTATTTTGCAATAATGTAAAATCAATAGAGGAAAAAAATGAAGAAAAGTATATTCTTATTACTTTTTATGCTAATATATTCACATTCTGCAGCACAAAAAACATGGTCAGACCCGGGAATAACAGTTAAAGATATTCAGAGCCACTTAAAATATCTCGCAGATGACAAAATGAAAGGTAGATTCACCGGTTCACCTGAAGAAAGAGAAGCCGCAAATTATATAAAAGCTAATTTCGTTCGTGATGGACTTAAGCCAGCTTTCGGGGATTCTTATTTTCAAGATTTTGATTTCATCGAACGAATAGATTTAACAAAAAATAATTCTTTGGAATTAGTGTTTGATGGTAAGGATAAAGCACTCGAACTTAAAAAAGATTTTACTACTACTCCCTTTTCCGGCAATAAATCAGGTACATTCGATTTAGTATTTGCCGGTTATGGAATATCTTCAGAGAAACTAAAATATGATGATTATGCCGGTATTGATGTAAAAAATAAAGTAGTAGTAGTAATGAGATATAACCCTGAATATGATAGTACTAGAACAGAATTTGATCGTTATTCTTCATATCGAGTAAAAGCCAATACTGCAAAAGAAAAAGGAGCAGCGGGAATAATTTTCGTAAATCCCCCTCACCCTAAAAACGAAGCTGATGAATTAATGGAATTACGTTTCGATGGTGCAATGGGAATTGATGACCTTGCCGCTTTCCAAGTTAAAAATAATGTCGTTGAGGAAATGCTCTCATCGATGGGAAAGAATTTTGCTGAGATTCAGAAAGGAATTGATGCTTCAAAATCTCCGAACTCTTTTTCTTTAGATAATGCTAAAGTTAAGTTAGCGGCAGAAACAAATTATATTCATAATAAAGGAAGAAATGTAGTCAGCATTCTTGAAGGCAGTGATCCTGTATTGAAAAATGAATATATCGTGATTGGCGGACATTATGATCATCTTGGTATTGACCAATTAAAAACAGCTTCGATGTATAAAGGAAACGTTCCGATGATCCATAATGGTGCGGACGATAATGCCTCCGGGACAACCGGTGTGCTCGAGGCAGCAGAAAAATTAGCATCAAAAAAAGCTGACCTTAAAAGAAGTATTATCTTCATTACATTCTCCGGTGAGGAGATGGGATTGCTTGGCTCTACTTATTTTACAAACAATTCACCTGTTAATTTAGAATCGATTGTTTCGATGATTAATATGGATATGATCGGAAGACTTGATTCCGTTAATAGTTTAACAGTTATCGGAACAGGAACTTCATCCATTTGGAAAGACTTATTAAATAAAGAAAATAAATATTCTTTCCAGTTAGGAATGAATGATGCAGGGTCAGGTGGAAGCGATCATCAATCTTTTACAAATAAAAATATTCCGGTGCTATTCTTCTTCACAGGTACACATACTGATTATCATAAACCGAGTGATGATTACGAAAAAATAAATTTTGATGGATTAAGAAAAGTTGCAGATTTTGCTGCTGATATTGCTTATGATAATGCAAATACAGAAAAGAGACCTGACTTTGTAAAAGTAGAAGCTCCATCAATGAGAGGTGCAGCCCGCTCTAAAGTTACCGTTGGTACAGTTCCCGAATTTGGTTATAACGGAAAAGGATATAAAATTTCGGGTGTATCTGAAGGCGGATCAGCTCAAAAAGCCGGAATGAAATCGGGTGATATTATGATAAAATTCGGAAGTAAGAAAATCGATAATATTTATGATTTCATGTATGCAATCGGCGAATGCAATCCGGGCGATAAAGTCGATGTAGTAGTTTTACGTGATGATAAAGAAGTAACATTAAATATGGAAATGCAAGCTAAGTAAATATATTTTTTGTAGCATGACTTTGTATTAAATAAGGTATTGAATTTTTTAACGAGTAAACAACAGTTAGAGGTTTTTATCATACTAACTGTTGTTTTGCTTTAAATAACTGTTAGGGATATAAGTATTAATAAAAAAAACTTATTTCAGATAAATCAAAAAATATTATTAAAAGCATTCTAAAATCAAGAATTGAATATAAAAACTATTCAACTTATAGCAGGTATTTATGAAAACCAAGATTTCTATCAAGATTACGGTTAACAATCTTTGTTTTTGGTGGAGAAATTAATCTAAAGTTCGTCCAATATGTAATGGATTTGACAAAAAAGGGAAACACTGGAATTTGCTATTTGCCAACCGTCAGTTTTGGCAATCCGGACAATGTTAAGTATTGGGAAAATAAAATTGCCGGAGTTGTAAATGATACATACCTTAATTCTATTGGGTATGGAGTGTGGTATTTCTATAATTGTAATGGAACTTGGACAAGTATGGGTGAAGATATCGGCGGCGCAACAGTATTTGATAGTGGAAATACATTCTGTGAAAAAGCCAAAACAATCATTAAACAAGCTCAAGAGAAATTAAATTGTAAATAATTAAATCCAAGAGCATCTTCCAGAATTATTATCCACTCAAAGAAATGCTCTACCTGGCTTACGAGGATCTATCAAAAAAATAGAATTGCCAAGTCTCTAACTGGGCATTGATTATATCCAATTTATAGGTTTTATTGTGAGGAGCGATTAGAAAATGTTCTTTAACACAAATTATTTTACAGACTCATTTCCAAAGATTATTTGAAGGCGATCCTAATAAAGGGAACACCCGATAGCAATCGGGGCATTCATCTCGCGTCCTCATTCAACTCTTTTGTAAGAGCTAATATTATATTTCATAAATTTATTAATTACAATAGAATTGGGTTCTGTGGCAGCAGAGAGTTCTTAATCCAAAATATTAATAAATAAGATGCTCGTTTCAATAATTCGTTTTTCTAATTGAATAATTTTTTAACTAATTCAAAATACTTATTTTAAATATAATTTTTTATTTGTTTATTTAAGCACAAAAAAAAGCTGCCCATTTGAGGCAGCTTATTTAATTCATTTTTATTTCTACACTTTCACCATTTCTGCTAATTCCATCCCCTTTTGAAGGGCCTCTTTATTGAGTGGAATTAAATGATGATATCTTTCAGGAAGTACTTTCTTAATTCCTTCGATAATATTATCAAGTTCTATAATCGGTTTCTTCTTTAGGAATGAACCGAGAATAATCATATTCATTACTTTGCTATTTTTCAATTTTGCAGCTTCATTAGAAGCTTCAATTGCAAGAATCTCAATATCTGTCCTTGTTGGTGGATTTACAATCGTACTTGCTTCAAAAATAAGCAATCCGCCCGGTTTCACTGCTTTCTCAAATTTATCGAGTGATGGCTGATTAAGTGCAATAACCGTATCGAATTTATTAATAATCGGTGAACTGATTTTTGTATCGCTAATTATAACCATACAGTTAGCCGTTCCACCTCTCATTTCTGGTCCATAAGAAGGCATCCAGCTTACTTCCTTATTCTCCATTACTCCACTATAACATAAAATCTGTCCCATAGAAAGGACTCCTTGACCTCCAAATCCCGCAATAATGATCTCTTCAGTCATTTTATTTCTCCTTATCGTTTGGCACTTTTAAATCGCCGAGTGGATAAAATGCGAACATGTTTTCTTCCATCCATTTATTTGAAGCTAACGGTGTCATCTTCCAATTTGATGGACAATTAGAAACTATTTCAACGAAGCTAAGTCCTTTATTTAGTTTCTGATATTCAAACCCCTTCTGGATAGCTTTCTTAGCTCTTCTTACGTTTCCTGCATTATTTACTGCTGTTCTTGTACAATAATAAACACCCGGTAACTGTGCAACTAATTCAGTGATTTTAAGCGGATTTCCCATTGTTGCAACGTCTCTTCCGAATGGTGAAGTTGTGGATTTCATTCCCGGCAAAGTAGTTGGTGCCATCTGTCCGCCGGTCATTCCGTAAATACCATTATTAATAAATATTATCAATAAGTTCTCACCTCTATTACAGGTATGAATTGTTTCGGCTGTACCGATAGCAGCTAAATCACCATCACCTTGATAAGAAAATACATATTTATCAGGAAGTACTCTTTTAATAGCGGTTGCTACTGCAGAGGCTCTCCCGTGTGCGGCTTCGGTCATATCGATATTCAGATAATTATATGCAAATACCGAGCATCCAACCGGTGCTACACCAATTGTATCCTCTTGTATTCCGAGTTCATCTATCACTTCTGCAATTAATCTATGAGCAACTCCATGTCCACAACCCGGGCAGTAATGCATCGGAGTATCAAGTAATGTATCAGGTTTTTCATAGACTAAGTTATCAGTCGTACAAATACTTTCTTCAGCAATCATTTCTTCAAAATGCTGTTCTTCATTTACTAATGTCTTCTCGCTCATGCTATTTCTCCTACAAACTTTTCTTCTAACTTATGTAGAATTTCTTCTGGCGAAGGAACTACTCCGCCCATTCTTCCATGAAATTCGACTGGAATTTTTCCATTAACTGCAAGACGAACATCTTCAACCATCTGACCAGCATTCATCTCAACATCCAAAATTCCTTTTACTTTACCAGCTAATTCATTGATCTTGGCAGTCGGGAATGGGAATAATGATATCGGACGAAATACACCAACTTTAATCCCTTTTTCACGTGCTAATTGAGCCGCCTTTTTACATATTCTTGCAACTAAACCGAATCCAACTAATAATATTTCAGCATCATCACACATATATTCTTCATACTTAATCTCATTCTCTTCAATCAATTTATATTTTGCTTGAAGATGAATATTTGTTTTTTCCATCTCATCGGCTTGAATATTGAGCGATGTGATTACATTTCTTTCGCGTGTTTTTGGTTTCCCAACTGTAGCCCAACTTTCAAATTCTGTTTTTCTATCCATCTGTGGGAATAGATCAACTTTCTCCATCATCTGACCTAAGGCGCCATCAGTAAGTATCATAACCGGATTCTTATACTTGAATGCTAAATCAAAACCATCTCTTACGAAATCGACCATCTCTTGAACAGTCGATGGAGCTAATACGATTAATTTATAATCGCCGTGTCCGCCTCCTTTTACTGCTTGGAAATAATCACCCTGCGATGGCTGTATTGTACCTAAACCAGGACCACCTCTCACTACATTCACTAATAAACAAGGAAGCTCAGCGCATGCAATATAGGAAACTCCTTCCATCATCAAACTCATACCCGGACTTGAAGAAGAAGTCATAATTTTTCTGCCTGTTCCTGCAGCTCCGTATACCATATTGATTGAAGCGACTTCGCTTTCTGCTTGAAGAACAACCATTCCGGTTCTATGAGCATAATTAGCTAAATATTCTAAAACTTCCGATTGTGGAGTAATAGGATAACCAAAATAAGCATCGCATCCGGCTCTGATTGCTGCCTCTGCTAATGCTTCATTTCCCTTCATTAATTTCATTTCACTCATGAGTTCACCGTTACTGTTATATCACCTGTTAAGTTTGATATAGTCGCTACCGGTTCTTTCTTTTTGGTAGTCTGACGATATACTTTTATTATACCTTCAGGACAAACTAATGCACAATTGGTGCAACCGGTACAGTTATCTTCAATTTTAACCATGTACTGGTAACCTTTTGAGTTTAGCTTTCTTGAAAGTTCTAATGAATCTTGTGGACATGCGGCTATACATAGCTCACATCCTTTACATTTTTCGATATCAATTACGATATCACCTTTTACTTTTGCCATTTACACCTCTATTTTTAGCATAAAGGAACACTTTTTATTTAATTAAGAACAATCGTGCCAATCTATTTTCTCTTAAATTCGCTTTTAAGAGTTAAAAATCCAAATTAAATCCAGTAAATATTCTTTCCGGCTCTATTACTTTTCAAAGTTGAGAAAAAACATTTCCGAACTAAGAAACAATATATAATCGGATATTTCGCTCCAATATATAGAAAAAAGAAATATCGAGCAAGAGCCAATTTCCCGCCACAGAGCACCAGCTAATTTAGTGTTCCTGCATGCTTATCTGCATGATAAGAACTTCTTACCAACGGAGCGGATTCTACCGCCTTGAAACCTAACTGTAATCCGAAATCTTTATATTCCTTGAATTCATCTAAAGTAACGTAACGTGAAACAGGAAGATGATTCTTAGTCGGCTGTAAATACTGTCCAATCGTCATTATATCGCATCCCGCATTATATAGGTCTTTCATTAGCTCCAACACTTCTTCTTTCGTTTCACCAATTCCAACCATTATACCGCTCTTCGTTCTCAGACCGTGGTTCTTAAACCAAGTCATTACTTCCAAACTTCTCGTGTACTTTGCCTGCGGTCTCACGCCATGATATAATCGATTTACCGTTTCCATATTATGATTAAGAATATCAGGTGGATTTTGCATAATTATCTCGAATGCTTTTTCATCACCTTTGAAATCGGGAATCAATATTTCTATCGTTGTACTGTCCCCCATTTTTTCCCTTATCTGTCTCACGCATTCCGAAAATATTCCCGAACCCCCATCTTCGAGCTCGTCTCGATTTACTGAAGTGATTACAACATGCTTAAGTCCCAACGTTTCGACAGATTCTGCCACTCTGCGCGGCTCATCTAGATCTAATTCATTCGGCATACCTAATTTTATATTGCAAAATCCACAGCTTCTCGTACACGTATCGCCCAATATCATAAACGTTGCGGTTTTCCTATTCCAACATTCCGCCAAGTTAGGACATTTTGCTTCTTCGCAAACTGTATTAAGTTTGGAAGTCCTCATCAATTTATAAACATCTCTATAATTTGATCCGCTCGGAAGTCTTACCTTTAACCAATCGGGTCTTTTGCCAAGATCAACTTTCTCTTTTTCTATTGCATCTTTGAACTGCTGTTGATGCTGATTTATTTTACTCATACAATCCCTGTTTCAAAATTTTCCAATATATCTTTAATTAATTTAAGAAATTTCCCGCCCAACATGCCATCTACTAATCGATGGTCATGACTTAATGATAAATACATCATTGGCTTAATTGCAATCGTATCCATTCCATCGACTTCCACGACTACCGGTTTCTTAGTTACCGCACCGATTCCCAAAATTCCGACTTCCGGCTGATTAATAATCGGCGTTCCGAATAATGAACCGAATACACCATAATTTGTTATACTGAATGTTCCGTCCATTATATCATCAGGCACTAATTTTTTATTCCGTGCTTTATAACCTAACTCCGCAATTGCCTTTGCTAATCCTACAACATTTTTTTCATCAGAGTTTTTTATGTTAGGTACTATTAATCCATTCGGCTCTACTGCCACAGCAATTCCAAGATTTATATTTTTCTTTACTAAAATATTATTTCCATCGATCGATGCATTCAAGAATGGATATTCTTTCAATCCTTTAATTACTGCATAAGAAATGAAAGGCATATATGTCAGTTTTACACCTTCGGAAGAAAGGAATTTGTCTTTATTTTTATTTACAAAATTATGAACCTTAGTCATATCGATTTCGATAACTGCAGTAACATGCACCGAAGTATCTCTGCTATTTTTCATATGGTACATAATTCTTTGACGGATATTATCCATCGGGATTACTTCCACTGCACCCTTCGACTGTGGTTGTAATGGTTGCTTAGAACCAGCGTTATTATGAACTTGTGTTTCTGTACGATCCTTATTAGGTCCATTCTCATTGGAAGTTCTTGTATAACTATCTCTAGCATTACTTTGTCCACCGTAAGTTTCTTGTTTCTCAGCGGTGCCTTTATTACTTCTATTTTTTACATACTCTAAAATATCTTTTTTAGAAACTCTTCCGCCCAAACCTGTGCCGCTGATTCTCTCTAATTCATCATAGCCGATGCCTTCGGTTTTTGCAATATTCATAACTAATGGAGAATAGAAACCACTCGATGCCCCACCACCCGAAGTTCCACCTTGATTACTACCACCAGCCACGCGCGAACCTGCACCTCCTGCACCGTCCGACATACTACCCGACGCTCCCCCTGCCGAACTACTTGCGCTACCCGATGCTGAGTTCACTGAACCGCTTCCAGCCCCACTTGCCGCTCCGCTATTTCCACTATTCGCCAAACCTGCCCCACTCGCTGCAGCATCTGCTTTCACTAATCCCGCAGTCGTTGAAATTCGTGCTACTGCCATCCCTACTTCCACAGTTTCCTGCTCTTTCACTAAAATTTCAGCAAGGTATCCTTCCTCGGCACTCGGTACTTCGGTATCAACTTTATCCGTACTTATCTCAAAAATAATTTCATCTTTCTTTATCTTATCGCCAACCTGCTTATGCCATTTAATAATAGTCCCTTCCATTACGGATTCGCCCATCTTTGGCATCGTAATATCAATCATCTCTCCGCCCACTTGCGTAGTTGATGGCGTTTCTTTTGGCTTAGCTTCTTCTTCCTTTTGTACCGATTCCTCTCCACCTGTATCAATAATTGCAACAACAGTATCCACATCCACAGTCTCCTGCTCGAATACTTTTATCTCGGAAATTATTCCCGTTTCAGGTGCAGGTATTTCGGTATCAACTTTATCTGTGCTTATCTCAAAAATTATCTCATCCTTCTTTACACTATCACCTTTTTTCTTATGCCATTTAATTAAAGTTCCCTCATTAATACTCTCGCCCATTTTAGGCATCACAACTTCCACTTTCATCTTCGGCTCCTTAGTATAATAGAATTTCTTTTAATGATGAATAAATTTTATTTCTCGAAGGTAAAACGAAACCTTCCAAATTTGGATGAAACGGTATTGGAGTGTCAGTCGCACCAATGCGTTTAACCGCTCCATCGAGTGATTCAAAACAGTTCTCTGCAATCTTTGAAGCAATCTCTGCTCCAAATCCTGCCGTTACAGTATCTTCATGTATCACAACTGCCTTGCCTGTTTTCCTTACTGATTTATAAATCGTCTCTTCATCAAGAGGTGCTATTGTACGTATATCAATTATCTCTACCGAATAACCTTCATCTTCTAATTTTTTAGCCGCAAAATTAGATTCATGAACCATTGCTCCATAAGTTACAACAGTTAAATCAGCTCCCTCTTTTACAACTTTCGCTTTTCCAAACGGCAATAAATAATCTGCATCCGGTTCAGGGGATGTTGCATAGCTCTGTCGATACAATCCCTTGTGCTCAAGGAAAAGTACCGGGTCATTTAATCGCAACGCCGTTTTTAATAATCCTTTTGCATCCTGAGAGTTCGATGGATAAGCTATCATAAGCCCCGGCATGTGCGCAAAAAATGCTTCGATATTTTGACTATGATATAATCCGCCATGAATATATCCGCCTACTGCCACACGAATCACAACCGGAGATTCAAATAAATTATTTGAACGATATCGATACATCACGAGTTCATCGCGTATCTGCATAAACGCAGGGAAAATATAATCCCCGAATTGAATCTCAACGCATGGCTTTAATCCCGTAAGCGACATGCCGATTGCCACACCCATTATACTTGCCTCTGCTAATGGTGAATTGAAAACTCTTTCGTTTCCAAATTGTGTAGATAGTCCTTTTGTAGCGGTAAAAACTCCTCCCTTTCCATCTGCCACATCTTCGCCGAATACATAAATTTTATCGTTTCGTTCCATCTCTTCCCGAAGCGCATGATTAATAGCATCCACCATTACAACCGGCTTACCCTCTTTATTGCTCTGCTCATATTTTAATTTATCTTTCTTGCCTGATTCATCAAATACATATTTTACGGCTGATTCTGCTGTTGGCTCTGTCTGTTTCAAAGCCCAATCAGCCGCTTCATTTACATGATTAACTATCTCTTTCTTAAATTCTTCATAAGCTAATTCGGTCAGCACACCTTTATCAATCAATTTTTTTGCAAACATTTCAATCGGATCTTTTTTAAGATCTTCATTCAAGGATTCTTCGGGACGGTATTTCTTCTGGTCATCTGAAGATGAGTGAGAAAATAGTCTCACCACATGCGCCTGAATTAGTGCTGGTCCTTTTCCTTGACGAGCATACTTAAATGCTGATTGAGCAATTGCATTGACTGCAAGAAAATCTGTTCCATCCACATCGAGACGAAGTAAGTTTTCATATCCGCTCATCATCTCTGTTATTGATGCGTTCCTTCCGCCCGATTGCTGTTCCACCGGTACAGAGATCGCCCATTTATTATTTTGAATTACGAATACAACCGGAATTTTTTCCCTACTCGCCCAGTTTATTGCTTCGTGAAATTCTCCATTGCTTGTAGTCCCTTCTCCGCTTGATACATATACTACTGCATTGTTTCCTTTTTTCTTTTCTGCAAGTGCCGCACCGACTGCCTGTAAAAATTGAGTGCCCGTAGGACTTGATTGCGTGGGTACATTAAACTCTTTTGAAGCCCAATGACATGGCATCTGTCTGCCCCCTGTCATAGGGTCGTCTGCTCTGCCGAGCATGTGAAGAAAAATATCTTCCGGCTTTACACCAAGCGAAAGCATCACAGCCATATCTCTATAATATGGGAATCCCCAATCTTTTCCCTTTTCCATCGCTAGCCCGAATGCAACCTGAGTTGCCTCATGTCCCGCTCCGGCTATATGAAAAAATGCTTTACCTTGTTTTAATAAGTTCAGCACTTTTATATCCATTGATCTCGATAAAAACATTATTCTTAATGCATTCATCAATTCATCTTTTGTCATCCCGCCGAAATGGTCTATCTTTCCTGTTGGCTGTTTTCCATTATTTTTATCGTCAATTACATTTATCTCTTCTGACTTCCCGTTTTTTGCCATCATATCCCTTTCTTTTGTTTTTCAATTTTTTCTGTGTAATCGAAAAGTCGAATAAATTGAAATACTAATTTTTCTTTCACTTCATCCAACTCAATTTTTTTGCCCAACTCTTTAGATAAGGAAGTTACTTCTTTATCTCTAATTCCGCATGGAATAATTCCATCGAAAAGTCCTAAGTCTGTATTAATATTAAAAGCGAAACCGTGCATCGTAATCCACCGACTCACTTTAATTCCGATTGCTGCAATTTTTCTATTACCCACCCATACGCCCGTATATTTTTGATTGCGCTCGGTGGCAATTCCGTAATCCGCACATACTGCCATTATTACTTCTTCTAAATTTCTAAGATATTCATGTGTATCTTGCTTCCAATTTTTTAGATCGATTATCGGATAACCAACAATCTGACCCGGACCGTGATAAGTAATATCTCCGCCCCGATCAATATCATAAACCGAAATCTGTTTCTCTTTCAAAACTACATCGGATGTAATAAGATTATTTTTATCGGCTACTTTACCTAATGTATATGTATGAGGATGCTCAAGAAGATAAAGTATATCATCAATTTCATTTTTGGTACGAAGCTCAAAAGTCCTCTGTTGGAGCTCCCATGCTTCTTTGTAATCTATCGTACCGAGATCGATATATTCAATTTTTTTATATATGAATTGCTTCTCCATACGCCTGCGCCGCCGCTTCCATTATTGATTCAGATAGTGTAGGATGTGCATGAACCGTTCCCACTATTGATTCATAAGTGCCTTCTAATGATTTTACTATTCCAAGCTCTGCAATCAATTCAGTCGCTTCAGAGCCAATGATATGCGCACCTAATAGCTCACCATATTTTGCATCAAAAATTAATTTTACGAATCCATCTCTATCGCCCGCAGCAAATGCTTTACCGCTTGCCATAAATGGGAATTTACCGATCTTGAGTTCGTAACCTGCTTCTTTTGCTTTTGCTTCTGTCATACCGATACTTGCAACTTGCGGCTGGCAGTATGTGCACCCCGGAATCGAATCATAATCCACAGGTGTAGTATGTAATCCCTTAATTTTTTCGATGCATCTAGTTCCCTCCGCAGAAGCAACATGCGCTAACCATGGCGGTCCTATTACATCCCCAATTGCATATATACCCGGAACGTTTGTCTCGTAAGTTTCTTTGTTTACATTAATATGATTCTTAAATATTTCTACTCCCAATTCTTCAAGTCCAAATCCTGTAATATTTCCTGCCACACCAATCGCACTCAATGCCTTATCAGCTTTTAGTTCTATCTTTTTACCTTTGCTCTCAATCGTTACGATAACATGATCATCTTTTGATACTACCGATTCCACCTTCGTTGATGTATGAATCGTAATTCCTTTCTTCTTAAAAATCTTTTCTAAAGTTTCCGAAACTTCTTTGTCTTCAATAGGGAGAATATTTTCGAGCATTTCAATTACAGTAACTTTTGTTCCGAGTGCATTATAAAAATAAGCGAACTCAATACCGATAGCTCCCGCACCGATTACAATTAATTCTTTCGGCTGACTTTCGAGCGACATTGCTTCTGTACTTGTAATTATGTTTTTTCTATCAACCGGGATGTTAGGAAGGATTCTTGGACTTGCGCCTGTTGCAATAATTATTTTATCTGCTTCAATCGTTTCAATCTCTTTTCCGTTATTATCAGTTACGCTAATTTTATTTTTATCTAAAAGCTTTCCGAATCCTCTTACTCTATCAATATTATTTTTTTTTATTAACATTTCTACATTTTTAGTAATGCGTCCCGAAATATCTCTGCTCCTTTTAATCACTTGATTAAAATCGATACTCAAACCTTCGACTTTAATCCCAAAATCTTTTGCATGGTTTTTCATCGTATCATATATTTCTGCATTCTTTAGAAGTGATTTAGTGGGAATACAGCCCCAATTAAGGCATATTCCACCAAGATTATCTTTATCAATAATAACTGTCTTAAAACCTAATTGTCCCGCTCTAATTGCTGCTACGTATCCACCGGGACCGCCGCCAAGAATCGCAATATCATACTTTTTTGTCATAATTTTACCTGATTAAAATTACCAATTGACTGAAATATAGCTATATAGTTAATTAAAAGAAACCTTTACTCCATTTATCAAATTGCCTCTAAATATCTCATTATCCTCATTAAACATTGTCCAATAATAGTATTCCGTTTATTCTTCTTTTAGTTCTGTTTTCAAAGTTTTTGTTTTCGTACTTGCAAATTTTTTCTACCGGACAAATTGAGCAAGCGGGATTAGTCGGCTTGCAAATCTCTCTGCCCAATTTAATTAAATTTGTGTGGAATTGATGTGCAATCCCTTTCGGAAAATTTTTATTGATTGCTTCAAAAGTTTTATCGGGCGAATTTGTTTTTACTAATCCAATCCTATTTAATGTACGGTGAACGTGAGTATCTACAGGACAGATATCTTTTCCCATTGAGAATAATAGAACACAGCTTGCCGTTTTTACTCCCACTCCCGGGAAACAAATCAGCTCAGATACTGCATCTTTATTAGTCATCTCATTTATAAAATCGAGATCTATTTTACCAAACTTTTTATTTAATTCCGAGATAACATTTTTTATCGCAGAAGATTTCTGTTTCCCTAATCCTGCAATTTTTATTACTTCCTCAATCTCTTCCCTCTCCACGTTCAATAAGGCATCCCACGTTTTATATTTTTCTTTGAGTGCGATATAAGCTTTATAGGAATTATTATCATTAGTATTTTGTGAAAGTATTGTAGCGATAAGCATATCTATTGGCGGGGATGGATTGGCATTCCTCTTTGGAATATCGAAGTGCTGAACTAATAATTTATTAATTTTTTTTATTTCTTGATTCAAAAACATGCCCGTTAATTTAATAAAGATTTCACAAAGTAAGATATCAAATTTGTTTTAAGTAAGAAACAACATTAATTTTAGGAATCAATTCGAGAGGGCTTAATATGTCAACATTAATGGTGAGTGTATCAGGAATCAGAGGGATAGTCGGGGACGGACTTTATCCCGAAACTTTAGTAAAATATTGTTCCGCTTATGCAGATTTCTGCGGTAAAGGGAAAATAATTCTTGGACGCGATTCGCGCATCAGCGGCGATATGGTTAGAAATTTAGTTATCGGTACTCTTCAAGCTAAAGGCAATGATGTAATCGATATCGGTATCTGTCCAACTCCATCCGTACTTTTTAATGTAAAAAAGTATAAAGCAGCGGGGGGCGTAATGCTTTCTGCAAGTCATAATCCTAATGAGTGGAATGCGCTTAAACTTCTTAATCGCTTAGGCGAATTTATGACTTCCGATGAAAATAAAAAAATGATCAAAATTTATAATAACGGTACAGGTGATTATAAAGAATGGAATAAATTAGGAAAAGTAACAGTTGATGATAAAGCAATTTATGACCATATGGATGCGGTTCTCGCATTTCCTTTTCTCGATATAAAAAGAATGAAAAGAAGAAAATTCAGAGTTCTGCTTGATTGCGTTAATGGTGCAGGCGGATGGATTATGCCTCAATTACTAAAAAAATTAGGATGTGAAGTAATAGAACTCAATTGTGAAAAGACTGGGATATTCCCTCGTCTTCCCGAACCGATTCCTCAAAACCTTACGAGAACTTTTGCTGCGGTTAAAAAAACAAATGCCGATATCGGTATAGTTGTCGATCCTGATGTCGATCGATTAGTGCTCATCACCGAAAAAGGGATTCCATTCGTTGAAGAATATACTATTGCTCAAGCAGTAAAATATATTCTTAATATCAAAAAAGGAAATGTAGTAGTTAATTTATCAACAACCAGAGCAGTAAATGATATAGCCGCAAGTTATAATTGCGAAACTTTCCTTTCGCCGGTCGGTGAAGCAAATGTTGTAAAAAGAATGAAAGAAGTAAAAGCAGTCATCGGCGGTGAAGGAAGCGGCGGAGTAATTTATCCTAAAGCAGTTTTCGGAAGAGATGCTCTCACAGGCACTATTATTACTCTTCAACATCTTCTCGAATTTGGCAAACCAATGTCTGCTCTTAAAAGCTCAATGCCGCAATATTATATTGAGAAAGATAAAATCGAAACCGGTAAAAAAAATCCTGACTTAGTGATTTCTAAGCTTATTGATAAATATGGCTCGTCTGGAAAGATAAATACAGAAGATGGACTTCGTGTGGATTTTGATGATCATTGGGTTCATTTCCGAAAATCAAATACAGAACCGATAATCCGCTGTATTGTAGAAGCAAAAACTGAAACGAATGCTAAAGAATATTTGAAACAGTACTTCAATCAGATAAAAAAAATGTGAGAGAACGTACTTATATACTTACGTTTAATAAAGAGTTAGCTTCTATATTTAACTCTTGAAAAGAGTAGAATATTTAACAGTTGCGAGAACAAGGTGAATAGTGTTTTGTAAATTGGTATATCTTCTTCTTATAGCACACTTCTCAATAGTAATTTGACCTCGTCCCCTTAAGGGGACAAGGTCAAATTGAAAAATAGTCTAATCCTTTAGACAACGAATGCTAAACCCACCTTTAATATAGGAGTATCTTACGTTTATATATCCGTCATAATGGTCGTACAATTCTGCGCTGTATGAGTATTGACTATTGTACACGGTAGAACTCCATAAATTAGTATTGCGACCTAAATAGTAAAAGTAACTAACGTTATCGCTGGCGTGATAACCCGTAAGCAAAGCTGAGAAGCCGCTTGTGTTTGTTCCAGCTCCACTTTCCATACCTTGACCAATTGCCTTTAATGCATTTACATCATTATAAACTGCAGATGATAATGTTTTAAATTCAACTTCTGTTGGTATGTGCCAACCGCTAGGGCAAATGCCTTTTGCTCCTGAAGTTAATACATACTGCATCGCTTCATTCCATTGATATAAACCACCATATTTTGTGCAATTGCTAGTATCATTGTTATAACAATATTTTTCTATAATACTATTATGAGTTGGTTCTAGATTCCCTTGGATCATATAGCCTATATCTAAGTTTTCCTTCAACCAGCATTGAGATTCTATTTGAACTGTATTATATAATTTACCGGCATAGGTTACTGTCGGGGTGCCTACGCAAGGCGTACCGGTGGTTGGTATATCTATAACCAGATTTCCAAGGTCCAACGAGACACCTACTACCTCTGTTAATCCGGTAAATACTTTTTTAGCTATTAAAGAACTAGTTACTACTATACTATCTATTTTAGTATCCATTATAGAACTAATATTTGAATTTATTGCGTTTAATTGGAAACTTGAAGTTCCGCTCCCTGTATTTAGATGTTGGCTCCCATATAAAAGCATTAGCTTTTTAGTTACACTATATTTTCCATCTAAATTTATATTTGCTAGATACATTCCATTTGGCAAGCCGTTCAGTTCAAGATCAATATAATTTGTTCCGGCACTAAAGTATCTCTCAACTTCTTCTCTAACTTTTTGTCCAAGAATATTAAATACAGTTATTCTTACATTCCCGTTATTTGGAAGTGTAATATAAATTCTTGTTTTCGGGTTAAACGGATTTGGAAAGTTATTATAAACGGAATAGCCGGTTGGGAGCTGATTTTCCACTTCAACATCAGAAATATTATCGAATGTAAAAGAACCATCGCTAGTTGATTTTGCTGAAGAAATATTTGGCGAACTATATAATTTCAGTTGCAGTCCCGCTAATCCTATTCCGTTTTGATTAACAAGTTTGCCTGTAACACTTTGAGCATTCAAAACATTACTCCCAAATAAAAATAATACAAGTAACAACCTTACCATAAAAACATAATATCTGTTTATTAAATTGATAAATTTCATACTACCTTCAATTTTTTATTATACTTTGTTTTACTCCCTCAATTGTAGTTGGCTTACTTATAATCCTTTTATCCTTATCTATTAGTAACATTGTAGGTGTTGCATAAATAAAATAATCATTCACTGTTTCTCCATCCCAACCCTTGAGATCAGAAGCATTTATCAGCGAGGGACTATTGATTTCCACGAATTTCACCCAGTCCTCTTTCTTTTCGTCTAAAGATATCGCAATTATTTCATACTTCTCCATCGCCTGATTCTTATAAAGCTCATTTAGTTTTGGAAGTAGTTCTTTACAATGCGGACACCAGGTTGTATAAAAAACTAATAATACTTTTTCTGATTTGATCTTACTTAAGTCTATCACCTTTCCCTCTATGTTCTGAAGAACAATGTTTGGAACGATAGAACCGATCTTAAAGTTTTTCGCTTGCTCAATTCTCCGTTTTATCATTCCTTCCGTTTTAACATCGAGACAAAGATCATCTTTGATTACATAATTCTCAACGATATAATCAAGTACCTGATCGAAGCCGAATTTCTTGAACCCATCAATCAAGTATTCTGTAATATGTTGATAAACTTGCTGATTTACCCTTGCCTTATTAAGGAGTGAATCTACTGCTTTCGTAAACTCTTTATCAAGAATTTCCTTAGGCATTTGTGGATTGCGGAAATATGTTAAGTACTCGATAGATTTGTTTGTGAATAGATCAGAATAAATAAGAGAAGCATCATTGAAATTAATATAATCCAGAGAATGCGACTTAAGATAATCCAATTGTTTATCGATTGGTATTTCGGAATCAATAACAGGCAATTGAGCAGACAGTATATACTTTGCTACAAATGCACTTCGTTCTTTCTGTGAAGTAATATTCACAAACTGTAAGTAATCATACTGAAGATCGTTGAGTCGTTTCTTAGTATCAAGATAATATGAATCATCTTTGGGATAGCGTGCAAGTATAAATTGAAGCAATTCAGTTTTTGTTTTGTATGCTTTATTGAGTTTTAAGAAAGTATAAAAAAGTTTATTGCTTTCAGAATCTAATACGTTTAAGCTGTCTAGTACATGCTTTGAATCGGTCGTAATCTTTATATCTTTACCATCATTTACAAAATCTATCCATTTGTTATTATCAAAGGTGATCCGATAAAGACCAAAGTTATAATTAGCTAGATCAAAATGGTAATTATTTTTAAGTTCAGTTGAGTCAATTAATGTAATCTTTTCACCGGAAATACTTGATATATATATATTATTGCCATAGCCGGTTATACCAAGTTCAAGTTTCTGGCTATGACTAAAAGTAGGTAACAATACTAAAAAAACTACGACCAATATTTTATTAACAATTTTCAATTTGTGTAAAATACTCATTAACTCCCTATAATATATTAATATTGTTATCAATAAACCCAGAAACCGCCAATCACAAAATATTATTTATTTAAGAGTTCTAATCTAACGAGGCAATGGAAGGTGCAATTATCTCCCTTTGATTGTTGACCCTCTGATTATATTTGTGCCTTTAAAAATTGATGGCAGAACTATAAATAGCCCGCCATCTAACATGCATCATTACTATTTCATTAGTATTAATTTTTTAGTATCAGAAAAATCCTTGGATTGAATTCTATAAATGTATACGCCACTTGGTAAATTAGCGCCATTAAAAGCGATACTATGATTTCCTGCTTCTTGCTGTTGATTAACTAAATCTGATACTTTTTGACCAAGAATATTGAATACACTCAATTGGACCCAACCATTTTCCTTTAATGAATATGCAATATTAGTTGATGGATTAAATGGATTAGGATAATTGTTATGTAAAGAATATTCATAAGTGACTTCTGATGTATTATTTGCTTGATGATCATTAAGTTTAGGGAGACTATCAATATATTTTACAAATTTAGATTTCCATCCTTCACCTGGTACAGCAATTTCATAAAGTCTGATCCATAGATCTTTTTGATATTTTGTGTCAGATGTACTTATAGTTAAAGGACCCGCATGATCGATAAATTCCATAATAGGTGCACCTGATGTATCTTGGATTTCCCATGAACAATGGGAAGGATTATATGTTGTAAGTGTCCTTTTATAAAAATTAGCAGTCTGATTACGGAAAATTGTGTCTGGACCTTCTATATAAAGATTTAACAGTCTATTACCATTACTTATGTAGGGTGAATCAATAAAAGTAACAAATGGATATTGGGATGTATTAGCTCCTGAGGAAAATTTTGCAGAAAATCTTACAAATGGCCCATTAATCCTACTATGATAAGCTTCACTCTTCCTGAAATTTAATGAATTATCTTGAATTATTACCCCACTGAAACCATCTATATTCACACCTATTTCGTTTGAAATAGAGTTCTCACCCGAAGTATTAAAACAAAATGAACCGTGTGTACCCGTATCAGCATGTGAATGAGTTTCTTCAACTTCAATTCTATATTCAGCATTACAACCTATATGAAGAACTCTATCGATATGTGCAGTAGGACTTGTCCATATTGTATTGTGATGGACAAAAGCTCCACTATAGTCATAATTCTCTGTTAGTAATGTATTATATTCCTGGTCAAAAACTATCCCAGCAACTGCAGAATTTCCTGCATTAAGTATTTGATTAAATTGAATTTGAGTATTATATGTATCTATTGATCTTGTGTGAAAAAGACAAATAGCTCCATCTGTTATGTCAACAATTTGATTTTCAGATATTAATCCGTTTTTCATCATTCCAATATCTATACCTTCGGTCCATGGTGCTGGATCATCTAAATCTGGATATGTTTTCATATGTGATGTACTATAAGCTGTTATTAAATTGAATTTTACTTCTGCATAATCTAAAATCCTTCTAGAATTAGTGCTTCCCGCGATACCTCCAGTATGGAGTTTAATAAAATCACTTCCAGAAGCATCAGTAAATCTACAGTTTAGTATTTTTAATCCGTCTGATGAAACATCAGTATTATTTAGGTTTGTTACGCATGCATTATCCCCATTAGCAGTTTCCTTAAGTACTCTTCCAAAGGAACCATCAATCCAAACATTTTTAAGAACACTATTTGCAGCTAATGATATCATATCTGTATTAATTTTTTTTTGTTTAACTAATCGAGCCATCTTTGCATATTTGTTATTAGAAGGATTCCCTTCGGTAGTTAATACAATATTAGCAGGAATTTTTAACTGTTTGGTTATGTATATCACAGCCATAGGAGCTAAAGTAACTGAATCTGGTTCATTTTTATTCCCAAGATTAGTAAGTAATAATTGTAAGTCATCCTCAGTCCCATTAAAATTCCTTTTTGTAGAATTAAAATTTTTATTAATCTCGGTAAGCGGGGGAGTCGTGCCCCAACCATAATGTGGTAAACCATTATTCGCTTTATAAATCATTGTATTAACAAGTTCCGAAAACTCTGTACCGCCAGTAATACAATCTACCACATACTCCCATGTATCTTTGTCGTTAAATTGCGGTAAATAACTATTAAATCCTGCTTCGTCTGGTTCTCGATTAAGTGCCCCTCTATATAAAGCTAATAATCTAGATTTTCTCCATAGGGCGTCTGAGTCTGAAATCGGATAATCATTATAGAATTCTGAACTTTTATATACAAGCCTTACAAGATTCTGGAAATAGCTAAACTCGTTCACAATATTGCCTTCTTCAGCCTGCCAAGTAGGTGGATCAACTATTCTACCTAAGGCTTCTGTCCAAATTTTAGCAATAAATTGATATGGCTTTGTTGGTTGTGTCTGAGCATAATTAAATGTAGTGGTGACTAACATAATTATACATAAAGTTATTATAGACTTTTTCACTTTTACTCCTTTTCTTTTGTAAATAAATTTCTAAAACAATTTCGTTAATCTGTTGGGAGAATAGTAATACCAATTAATTTGAACTATCATTTTACTTCTTAAAAAATTCATGAAAACAAATTAGCCTAAAAAGCAATTAAGTTTTATAACATAATTTTTTAATTATTCAAATATTTCACCCAAAACAAAGGAAATATTGACCCACTTTATATATTCTCTCCTAGTATAGGAATTATCAAGATATTTTTTATTCTACCTATTAAAAACTCTGATACTATTTTATTAGCATCATCTTTTTTGTTTGTATAGAGTTATTCCAATTAAGTATATAAA
This sequence comes from Melioribacteraceae bacterium, assembly GCA_023230485.1. Classification (GTDB taxonomy): domain Bacteria; phylum Bacteroidota; class Ignavibacteria; order Ignavibacteriales; family Melioribacteraceae; genus BRH-c32. The sequence continues at coordinate 896 of JALNXG010000053.1, read as the reverse complement.
AATAAAGTCCACTACTAAATCCACTCCCATTAAAAGGGATTTCATAATAACCACGTATCTTTTCTTCATTTACAAGAGTTGAGAGTTCTCTACCGAGCAGGTCATATACTTTTAATGTAACATAACCTGTCTCTAGTATTTGGAAACTGATCTTTGTGCCGGGATTAAACGGATTGGGAAAGTTTTGATCTAAATTAAAAGATGTTGGAAATGTTTCATCATCCACTTCAGGTATAACAGTAGTAATGTTTCTTAATATGACACCCCCGGCACCAACAGCTAATTCGACAGGATATTTAATTGCAACTCCGTTAAGGGTTTCACTTATTCCACTTGGTTCAATTTCCCAATTCTTACCACTATCAACTGTCCTGAGAATTATTCCTAATTCACCTACTATTAATCCATTATTTTTATCCATAAAAGAAACGCTATATAGATTATTAGCTGTTCCGCTATTCTCTATTTGCCAAGTTTCTCCACTATCAGTAGTTCGTAAAATATAACCATCAAAACCTACCGCTATACCGTTATTTATATCTGTAAAATATACTGCCTTTAATCCAATTGTTGTATTTGTATTCAAACGAGTCCAAGTAAGTCCTCCATTTACAGTACGAAGGACAATTCCATCATCGCCTACAATAAAACCTATATTAGAATCAAGGAAGAATACATCTGTAAGATTAAGGTCTAAACTTACGCCACTATTTATTTTTAACCATGTTTCACCTCCATCAGATGTATAACGGATTGCACCCCCTGCACCAACAATAACTCTATGATAATAATCTATACAATAGACCCCTAATCCGGCGATCCATAATTCATCATTAAAAATAATTTTTTGCCAGCTCCTTCCCCCGTTGCTAGTTGAGTATACTAAGTTATGTGTT
>JALNXG010000052.1 GCA_023230485.1 Melioribacteraceae bacterium | reverse complement strand
TACATTTACTAAATCCAATTGTTCCCATGTAAAATCTTTATCGTTACGTCCGAAATGTCCATAAGCGGCAGTCTTGGTATAAATTGGTCTTCTTAATTTTAATCTCTCAATAATTCCTTTAGGGGTGAGATCGATTTTTTCATTTATTATTGCTGCGATTTCTGAATCAGGAATTTTTCCTGTACCTTTAGTATCAACTAATATAGATACCGGCTGTGCTACACCAATAGCATAAGCTAATTGTAATAAGCATTCTTTTGCCAATCCTGAAGCAACAACATTCTTAGCAACGTGGCGCGCAGCATATGTAGCACTTCTATCTACTTTGGTCGGGTCTTTACCGGAGAATGCTCCGCCGCCATGAGGTGCCCATCCACCATAAGTATCAACAATTATTTTTCTTCCCGTTAAACCGGTATCGCCATAAGGTCCGCCGATTTCAAAATTACCCGTAGGGTTCACATAATATTTTGTGTTCTTATCTAAATACTTTGCAGGAATAATTTTCTTGATTACGTTTTCAATTACATCTTTTTTAATCCTCGATTGCTTTACACCGCCATCATGTTGAGTAGAAATAACAACTGCATCCACTCTTAATGGTTTGTGATCATGGCTATATTCAATTGTAACTTGGGACTTAGCATCAGGACGAAGATAAGGCATTAGCTTTGGATTTTTGTTTCTTAAATCAGCTAATTTTTTTACTAACTTATGTGCATATACAATCGGCATAGGCATCAATTCAGGTGTCTGTTTGCAAGCGTATCCGAACATGATTCCTTGATCACCTGCTCCACCTGTATCCACACCCATTGCTATATCAGGTGATTGTGATTTAATTGAACTAAGTACACCGCATGAATCTGCATCAAATCTATATTCGGCTTTTGTATAACCGATTCTTCTAATTGTTTCTCTTACAATGTTTTCTACATCGATATAAGCTGTAGTAGTAATTTCACCACCAACAACTACAAGTCCCGTAGTAACGAATGTTTCGCATGCTACTCTTGCATTTGGGTCTTCGCTAAATATTGCATCCAAAACTCCATCGGAAATCGCATCACAGACTTTATCAGGATGCCCTTCAGATACAGATTCTGACGTAAATAAATATGACATTATATAACCTCTCTTAATTTAGAAAAATTCTATTTCCGACGAATCGCCGGCATTTAATCTTTTCAAACTTCCTTTCACTACTGCATCTGTTCCGATGATAGAATTATCAAGAAGCGATTTATCTACTTGTGCGCCGGGACTGATAATGGAATTTTTAATTACGGAATCAGTAACTATGCAATTTGAGGCTATCGTTGTAAAAGGTCCTAAAACACAATTGCTAACTTTAGCTTTTTCCGAGATAAAAACAGGATGGATAATTACAACGTTTTCGGGAGTTCTATTTGTACCATTTTTTGTGAGGAGAAATTGATTGGTAGAAAGCAATGTTTCCGGCTTTCCGCAGTCATACCATCCTTCAACAGGGAAGGTTCTTAATTTTTCCCCTTTATCTATCATTAATTGTAATGCATCTGTTAATTGAAATTCGCCTTTTGTCTGAATCTCTTTATCGATCAATTCTTTCAAACATTCAGTTAGCAGAGCAGCGTTTTTTATATAATACAAACCAACAATTGCTAACTTAGAAACAAGCTCTTGTGGTTTCTCGACCATCTTTATGATATAACCATTCTCAAGAACAGTAACACCGAATCGACTTGGGTCTTCTACTTCCTTAATGCCTATCGCACTTTCAGTAAGAGTAAATATCTTATGCAGTTCCACATCAAAGATTGTATCACCGAGAACGATAAAAACTTCTTCATCATTAAAAGTCGGAGTAGCCATATAAACAGCATGCCCCAGACCGAGCAGTTCGGTTTGCTCTACATATTCAGCCTCTAATTGAGGGTAATGACTACTTATATATTCAGAAATTTTATCGCCGAGATAGCCGATAATAAATGTGGCTTTAGTAATATTTTCTTCAAGGAGTTTTTCTATGATGTGAGCGATAATGGGTTTGCCACCGACATTTAGAAGTACCTTCGGTAAAGAATAAGTATGCGGTTTTAATCGTGTCCCAAAACCCGCAACAGGAATAATAGCCCTCATATTTTCCTTTCTTTTATTAAATTTATTAATACAATATTATAAATTAAGTAAAAGGTTTTTTAGTTCAAAAAAATATAAACTTATGATGAAGAATAATCGTGTAACAGAATTACTCGGAATTAAATATCCAATCGTTCAAGCCGGCATGGTTTGGACTTCCGGCTGGCGTCTTGCATCGGCTGTATCTAATAATGGAGGACTTGGTTTAATTGGCTCAGGCTCAATGAAAGCAGACTTGCTAAGAGAACATATTCAAAAATGTAAAGCAGCCACCGATAAACCGTTCGGCGTTAATCTTACTTTGCTGCGTGGTGATATTGAAGAATTAATAAATGTTACAATTGATGAAGGAGTTAAGATTGCATTCTCTTCGGCGGGACATCCGGGTAAATTTATTGATAGATTAAAAAATGCCGGAATGGTAGTCGTTCATGTAGTGCCATCGCTTAAGTTTGCGCTCAAAGCAGAAAGCGTTGGATGCGATGCAGTAGTAGGCGAAGGTGTGGAAGCAGGCGGGCATAATGGGGCAGATCAAATAACATTAATTTCATTAATTCCGAAGTTGGTTGATGAGCTTAAAATTCCTGTTATAGCAGCGGGGGGAATTGCAGATGGAAGGGGTATAGCCGCCGCGATGGCTCTAGGTGCCGAAGGCGTGCAAATAGGTACTCGCTTTGCCGCAACACTTGAATCCTCCTCACATGAAAATTATAAAAGAAGAGTTGTAGAAGCAGAGGATAACGATACTACATTGATTTTAAGTAAAATTGGATTAGTTCGCACACTTAAAAATGATTTCACAAAACTCGTTGCCGATGCCGAAAATAAAGGGGCTGATGAAGGTACATTGCGAGAGCTGCTCGGAGCTAAACGTGAACGTAAAGGAATTTTTGAAGGTGATGAAGATGAAGGATTAATGGAAGCCGGACAAGGTGCGGCTCTGATTAAAGAAATTCTCCCGGTGGAAGTTTTGATGAAAAAATTAGTTGAAGAATATAACCAAACGGTTAACAACATTTCTTCACGATAGGAATTAATAATTTATTTGCTTTTTTTCTTTTTGAGTTAGATTTGAAGCTAAGAATTTATCTAATTTATTGTACCACTCAATTATGTTTTGCTCATCACGGAATATATGTCCTTCGTTATCTTTAAGGACATATTCCACTTTCACTCCCTTCTTTAAGAGCATCTTTACGTACTCATTCATTTCATCCGTATTTACCTTTTCGCTCTTCGTCCCGTGCCCTATCATTAAAGGTATCTTTACTTTCTCCGTGAAATTAAATGGTGAAATATTTTTAAGCATTGTAGAATCTTTTACCGGGTCTCCCACCATAGTATAAACCATCTGCTTAATACCATCTTGAGAATAATATGGTATCGAAGTGAGAAGAGAACGTATATTACTTAAGCCTGACATCGCAGCAGCACACTTATATAAATCGCCCTTAAATGTTGCTCCGTATAAAGCGGAATAACCACCGAATGAATATCCTGAAATTGCAATTTTAGCCGAATCGGCTATACCTTGTTTAATCAACCAGCGTGTTCCATCCTCAATATCATTCTGAATTTTACCGCCCCATTCCTTAAAACCCGCTGCCATAAATTGCTTACCATAATCAGTAGAACCCCTATAATTAACCTGCAAAACAGCATAGCCGCGATTAGCATAAAATTGCACTTCGCTATCGAAACGGAAATAATCACGAGCCCAAGGTCCGCCATGTACATAAATGACAGTCGGTAAATTTTTCGCTTCTTTGCTTACAGGAAGCGTTAGGTAGCCATGAATCTTTAATCCATCTCGCGCAATAAAACTAATCGGTTTCATTGATGACATGTTTTCAGGATTTACATCAGGATTGAATTTATAAATTTCAGTTGTCTTTTCGTTATTGATATCGTATAAATAAAGCCCACCCGGATTCGTATCACTATAAATTTTTAAGATATATTTTGTGCCAGCATCATTATAGCTAAGCACAAGTATCTCCATCCCATCAAAACGTTTTTTGAGATTTTCGTAAAGTTTTTGTGCTTTGCTATCAAAGAAATGATATTCTAATTTTGCTTTCTTATAGTAAGCGGAAAAAAGTTCGAAAGACGATTCATTCCTCAGGAGATCATAGACATCCATTTCAGGGTCTTGAAATAATATTTCTATTTCCTTTTTTAATTCAGGATCATATTTAACGATCGCACATTTATCTCGTCCGATATTTGATGCTGCATAGATAAATTTATTTTCTTTATCAAAATAGATCGGTTCAAATGTATCACGAAAATCGACTTCAATCATCGGAGCAAATTGTGCAGTGGGAGAATAGCGATAATACCATGTGCGTTTAATTGATTCGACTTCGCCGGCAGCGAGTCTTAAAGCACCTTCATTATCTGTTTTCCATTGAGTGAATTTTCCCGGATTAGAAAACGCTAGTTCAGCCTTACCCGAATTAATATCCAAATAAAAAAGATCGGGAACATTCGGCAGACGTTTATTCATCGTAATCAAAACTCTATTCTCGTCTTTTCCTAACAAATCAATTACCGCAATCTTCACATTATCGAATGGGGTAATATCCTTTACTACTCTTGACTTGATATCGACACTAAAAATTTTTGTGGATTGAGTGTTATCATTATTCTGGAGATAAACGACTTGATGATTATTAGCCCAGAAATAGTATTGAATATTTGTAGAGTTGGAATCGGTAACTATATAAGAGGAATCCTTTTCAGAAGGACTGATATAAAGATTGCTTTTGCCATTTAGGGATTTGACGAATGAATAAAATGTACCGGATGGCGAAACCATAAACCATGATTTATCCGATTTTTTAAATAGTTTTTCAACCGGGATAATTACAACATCCTTTTCACGATTTCCACAACCGGAGATCAAAAAACCTGCGAATACAAGAGAAATCAGCACTTTCTTCATTTATTTGGCACTTATATAGTCTAACATTAGTAAATATTAGACGTGCCGATGATGAGAAAGTTCTAAAACACCTTTACTCGAACTAGATACACTAACCTTCATGCACCGAATCTCACAAGTGAAGGTTCTGAATGCGATTTCACTTGCCGATTTTTTCGTAGTATTTCTTAATCAGCTCTTCGTAGTCTTTATTGTATTTCTCTCGTGTCCCGTTATTAAGGGATTCACGCAATTGTTTGATCCGTTCTTCGGGGGAAAGGTTTAATGCGTCAGGGCGTTCCTTTGTAATATTCTTTCCCGTGTTCGATTTCCGGTTTTCTTCAAAATCCTTTTCATTAATCGATCTCTGAGTATCTAAAAGTTTCGATAAAATATTTTCCTGTTTCTTAATAAGGTCATCATTAATTTTTTCTGTTTCCAATCCAGAAACTACTTCTTTCATTTCATCGAGTATCTTATCAAGATTAGAAGCGATTCGCTTCGATTGTCCGCTCTCTTTAGCTTCTTTATTCAATTGCTCTAACGACTTACGAAGCATCTCCTGCTGCTGTCCTAATCTTTGCATCTGCCCCATCTGCTGTTGAGTAAGTTTCCCCTGCTGCATCATCTGAGTTAATTGATTCAAGTTCATCTGTTGTTGACTCATCTGCTGAAGCTGTTGAAACATATTCATCATACCGCTGCCACTTCCGCCGCCCTGCATCATCATATCGAGTGCCGATTTCATCATTGAAGCCGCCTGATTCAAATTCTCCATCGATTTATTTTGACTCTGCGATGCTCCATCTGTATTTCTATTTTGAAGTGAGCTAATCGATTGCTGCATATTAGAATATGCCTGTCCCAACGCCTTACCCATTTCAGGAGTGATTGCAAAAGACTTCTGCGATAGTTCTCCTAAATTCTGCATTACCTTACTAAGATTGTTCTGAATCTCACTCTGCTTCTTTGCATTTTCATTAAATTTCTGTTGAGATATACCGCTATTATCAGTTTCCTTTTTTAATTTCTCCTGCGATTTACTAAGCGAAAGGAGATCGTTAATATTCTTCATCATTGCATTGAAAGTTTCCATCTGGTTCTGCTGTTGCATACTCTCTTGAAACTCCTGCATCTGCTTATTAAAATTCTGCATATTGTTCTGCATCTGCTGTTGGTTTTGCTGTGCCTGATTTTTTTGATTCTGCGAAATGTTATTTTCAGCATTTTCTGAAAGCTCCTGATTCTGTTGCTTCTCAAGCTGTTTCGCTATTTCATCTAACTTATCTTTCGGCATTTCATTCAATTCACTAATCTTCTTTTGAAGATTACTCATTTCATCTTCTAAATTCTTAAAGTCCTTTGTAGCATCTTTTTGTTCGCTCTTAAGCTGATCTCTATTCTGCTTATCCGATAAATTCATTTTGTCAGTTTTCTCTTTTAGCTCTGACATCTTTTCTGCTAACTCTTCTGAACGCTTAATAATTTCATCCACTTTCATTTCTGCCTGCACACGCTTGAGTAAATTCATTGTACGTTCGAGACTCTTCTTAAACATCTCTTCATCAAGTTTAAAATTCTCCATCGATTGATTCACTTCATTACGCATTAAGTTTTTCATCGAATCTTGGAGCTTCTTCATAGCATCTTTGAATTCTTCACTCGATAGTTCATTCATTAAATCTTGTAACTCCATGAATTTTTCCATCGTTTCTTCCGAAAGAAGATTATTTTCCATCATCTCTTTCTTCATATCATTTAGCTTTTTAGAAGCTTCATCAATTTTAGAAGTTATGTCTTTAAATTTATCGATTGCTTTTTCAATCTTTTCTTTTTCATCCCAAGTGATTTCCGCTTTATCACGCTTCAAATCATTCTTAAGTTTTTCTAATTCCTTGCTTAATTTTTCAGCTTCTTTAAATGTTTCTTCCAAATCTTTCTTGGCATCTTCTTGAGTATTTTCTACTGATTTATAAAGATCATCAAGGGAAGGAACGGATACATTTATAATTTTTGTTTTTACAGATTTCGGTCCTGATACATTATCATTATCAAAGAGTTCGAGATAAAAAGCTACTACCTCTCCCTCCGCCAAATATTGGTCTGCCAAATTCCAGACATAATTTAGCTCATATTCTTTCGTGGCTTTTGGGATTGATATCTCTTTAGTCTTGAAATTTGTTTCCGGCTGGCGATATTTTGATGAAGTTAATTTGTAATTGACTGTAAGTTTTGAAAAACCAAAATCATCGCTTAGTAAGGAATTAATTTGTACAATATTATTTTTCGCAAGTCTAATATCGCTAGCCGGTTCAAGTAGTTCAATTACCGGAAAAGCATCACTTAATGTAGTGATCGAATAAAGAATGGGATTTAGGTTAGTATTACCAAATAAGTCTATTAGCTCAAATGAATATTTTTTATCGCTTGATATTATATAAGTTCCATTAGCTTTTTGGTAGCCTGTTTTTAGTGCGGTCGAAGTTGAATCGCTAAAATTAATTTTTGCTTCTTTTAATTCTTTAGAAGAGTTCAGTCCGAAAGTAATTCTGCTTCCGGGATATGCTTCTATATTGCCGTTATCGGATTGAAGAACTTCGGGTAGTTTGGTATAAACGGGAGGAGTTATTTTTATATTAAGCCCTGTTATTACCGGTCGATCGATTACATTAATTCTATAATGATCCGATTTAATTCCTTGAGCAGTAACAAAATATTCAAAACTATTTTTTACAAATTGTTTTTCATAACGGAATAAGTTTTCTTTAGTTAATGTCAGTTTAATTTGCGAGAAATCTGTCTGCTCTTCTGACTTAATAAATAGGTTTACTTCATTTACCGGCTCGCCGGTTGTTTTTACTGTAATTGTAATAGATTCATCTTTGGTTAATTGATAATTTCCCGGCGCGACTTCAAAATAAAACTTCTGTGGAATTTTAAATTCTGTATTGAAACTCAGTATTCGGTGATACGCATTTGTAAATTCAGGTATGAGTAATGATAGTGCCATGAATGCCGCCAGAAGTACATTTGCATATCGTAATTTCTTTTGCGACCGACTTAAATCAATTGTTTTTTCAAAATCGATATTTTTTGTTTTTTCGTAAGTTGCCTTAAATGCGGCTTCAATTAATGAATGAGAGTAATTATCTGAATTTTCTTCTGCTATTTGTAACGTATTAAGGAGTTCATCTTTAATTTCTGGAAAATGATCCCCTATCATCTTTGCAGCTTTATTATAATCCGGTTTAGATAAATATTTTTCTTTGATAAAAGGAATTAATAAAAGAATCACGGCAGCAATAAGCACCAATAAAAAATAGCTAAAGAATACTATTGCCCTACCTAAAGTAGAAAACCTAAAAATTATTTCGAGCAATCCGGCTAAAAACCATAATAAAACCGCACCGATAATAAACCAGCTCAAATTGATTAAAAACTTTCTCCAAAAATCTTTCTTTAAAACAGAAAGCAGTCGATTTTTTATTTCAATAATTAATCTATCTGACATATTAATTAGCCAAAACCCAAACAATTAAATTAGCACCGAATTTCAATGCTTCTTCCCGTACTTCGGGTGGATCGTTATGAACGTTTGCATCAGCCCAGCCATCACTCGGATTACTTTCATAAGTATAATAAACCATTAATCGATCGCCGAAAAATATTCCGAACCCTTGCGGCGGTTTATTATCGTGTTCGTGGGTCTTCGGCGGTCCACTCGGGAATTCAAATAAACAATGATACAAACCATATTCATAAGGAAGCTCCTGCAATTCTTTATCTGGGAATATTTTTTTCATTTCTCTTCGTATCGGAGCATCAAGACCATAATCATCATCAATATAAAGGAAGCCGCCATTAAGCAGATACTTTCTTAATCGCTCCGCTTCCGAATCGGAAAAAACTACATTGCCGTGACCCGTAATGAAAAGAAACGGATACTTAAATATATCATCGCTGCCTATATCGACGAACTTATATTCCGCCGACACTTTTATATTCGTTTTCTCGGCAACATATTTTAGCACGTTTACTTCCGCTGAAGGATCGTTATACCAATCCCCTCCGCCATTATATTTTAGGCGTGCAATTTGGAATGAGCCATCTTGCGCCGAAATTACAACCGCAAAAATGACCCACATAATAATTATATTTTTTAATTTATATATCATTAGATTACTATACAAAATATAGGTTTTCATTCTTATTTTTAATAGTCAAAAAAGGGGGGATTACCCGATTATGAAATATTTTTCTATTCTTTTTACAATCCTATTGATAGCAGGTTCTATGAAGTCGCAGGATTTAACACAATTTAATACTTTTTTTAATGATAAAACGATGAGAATCGATTATCATCATACAGGCGATGCTAAAACCGAAATCGTCAGCTTAGACCAAATTTATGTTTATGGTATCTGGTCGGGCAGCCTCATTAATCTCATTGATAATTTTAATAATGGTGCTTACTATATCAAAATTTATGATAAAGCATCGGGCAAAGAAATTTATTCGAAAGGTTTCGATAGTTATTTCAAAGAGTATCAAACAAGCGAGGAAGCGGCTAACGGCATTATTAAGGCATATCACGAAAGCGGAATAATACCTGAACCAAAAGCTCCAATCCGTTTTACATTGAATAAACGCGACCGTCAAAATAAATTAAATGAAATCTACTCGTTAGATATTGATCCTTCTAATATCAGTATCATTCACGAAAATATAACTGATGAAACAGTAAAAATTTATCAATCGCATTATAGCGGTGATCCTCATTCCAAGGTTGATATTGTTATTCTCGGCGAAGGATATACTCTCGCTCAGGAAGATAAATTTAAAAGTGATTTAGAAAAATTTACTTCTATAATTTTCAATCAAGAGCCATATAAATCGCAGAAAGAAAAATTTAATATCTATGGCGTTTTCAAGCCATCGACAGAAAGCGGAACGGATGACCCGCCGGCAGGTGAATATAGAAAAACCGCTCTCAATTCCACTTTCAATTCGCTCGGTTCGGAACGGTATTTACTCACAGAGGATAATAAAGCTATGCGCGATATGGCGGCACACGTCCCTTATGATGCTATTTATATTATGGTCAATCATAAGAAATATGGAGGCGGAGGCATCTATAATTTCTATTGCACCTTCACTACCGATAATCAATTCCATGAATATCTTTTCTTACATGAATTTGGTCATTCATTTTCGGGATTAGCCGATGAATATTATACTTCCGATGTGGCATATAACGAATTTTATCCGCAGGGCATTGAACCGGTAGAACCGAATATCACCGCTTTACTTGATAAAGATAACGTTAAATGGAAAAATCTACTTACTCCCGGAATTGAAGTCCCTACTCTATGGGAAAAAGAAGATTTCGATAAACAAGATTATGCTTGGCAAAAAATAAGAAGAGAAATGAATAAACATACTTCGGCTTTGAAAAAGAGCAATGCACCTGCCGATGAAATTAAAAAAGCAGAAGACGATTATAATGCAAAGGATAAGGAGCAATCGGAGCTTGTCGATAAGTATTTGCAGTCGAGCAAGTATTGGGGTAAAGTAGGCGTTTTTGAAGGTGCCGGCTATGCCGCCAAAGGTCTTTACCGCTCGCAATTGGATTGTATCATGTTCAGTAAAGGTAAAAAACCATTTTGTGCCGTATGCGAAGACCATATTAATAAAGTAATCGATCATTATACAGAATAATACTTAGCAAATTATTATTAAATACTAAGAGTAACGCCAAACAACAATATGTTTGGCGTTTTTTTTACGGACATGCATAATATGGAGTAGTTAGTTCAAAATTCTGTGCATTTAAAATATCGGTTAATATTATGAGTAAATAGAGAGTTGCATTTATTATTTTCACAAAAATATTCCTGTTATAGTTATTACCATGGAAGATTGATGAGATCGACATTGCCGCCGGAGATAATAAGCCCAACTTTCCTCCCTTGGAACTCTTCTTTATTTTCTGCAATGGCAGCAAGCACTACCGCACTCGAAGGCTCAATGATTATCTTCATCCGCTCCCAAATCATCTTCATACACTCTATCATCATTTCCTCTTTCACGGTAATTATTTTTTCTACATTGTCCTGAATAATGGAAAACGTTTTTTCGCTTAATTGTGTCATAAGTCCATCAGCAATCGTTTTTGGATTTATCGAGGGTTGAATGCTTCCCTCTTTTAATGATCGATAAGCGTCATCAGCATTTAATGGTTCCGCACCGATCACCTTAATTCCGGTGCCAAAATATTTTGCTGATAAAGCAGTACCGCTGCATAAGCCGCCTCCACCGATAGGGGCTATGATATATTCCAACCCCGGAACTTCTTCTATTAATTCTTTTGGGGCGGTTGCCTGACCTGCAATCACCATATAATTATCATAAGGATGAACGAATACAGCATCCGTTTTTTCAATTACTTTTTCGAGAGCTTCTTCGCGTGCTTTAAGATTCGGTTCGCAAAAAATTATCTCCGCACCATATCCCTTTACTGCATCCTGTTTTATTTTCGGAGCAGTTCTCGGCATTACGATATATGCTTTTACTTTTTTCATCTTTGCAGCGAGAGCTAATGCAGTCGCATGATTACCCGATGAATGTGTACAAACTCCTTTTTCAATCTCACTATCAGGCAGTGAAAGAATTGCATTACTTGCGCCGCGAAATTTAAATGCCCCCACTTTCTGAAAATTCTCACACTTAAAAAACAGCTCCGCTCCGAATATTTCGTTTAATGAGATTGAAGTAAGAACAGGAGTTTTATGAATTTGTTTTTTAATTCTTTCATGCGCTTGGGATATATCGTCTTTAGCAGGTATATGATTCATTTTGCAATCGTTCCATAATTTTAAACGGAAATTAAGAAAATTCTTGCTAAATCATAAATATCAAAACAAATTCCGAAAAATTCTGTACATTATTGGAGTTTAATCCTGAATTTTTAAAAGAGTTTTTCGAGTTTAGAAAATTCTACTCGGATTTTGTTACAAAGGGATAAAGCTTTGTGAGAATATCTTCTCTATTATTTTTTATAAAGGAATCGTAGTCTGAAGTATTATCAAAAATAATTACTCCATTCTTCTTACCTTCAATATCAATCGACAATGCAAAGAGTTTATAATGTTTAAAATTTTCCAATGCTCCTATCCATTCAGGGAATATGTTCTGAAGTCCGAGTACTCCCTTTACGAATTTAAGTTTTGATAGCTCTGCGGGTGTATAATTTTGCTTTACTATTTCTAATGGAAGCTCGAATAATTTTTCATCTACTTTAGAAAGCACTTGATGAAAGATTTCTACGTTAAGACTATCGGCTATTCTGCCCCCTTTAGCATTAGCTATTGAAACATAATATCTGCCGAGAGCGGACTGCACTTGATAGGGTGCGATACAGATAAATTTAGTGAGTGTATCTTCATAAGTGCATTTATAATGATTAATAGAATAGATGCCGAAAGCAGCTTCGGCATCATTCATTCTATAAAACTCAACTCTAAAACTATTCCCCTGCCATTCAATTTCCTGGAACAGTAGTTTATCAAAACCATATTCCAAATAAAGATCCGCTCCGCCATTTATATGTCCCCAGAGTCCGCCCCCATCATAATATTTTTCCTGAATAAATTTTGCACCCGGAAGATCGATCTCATATAACTTTGGGAAATCGGTATCCACCTGTGAATATAAATTCCCTGATAGTAATATTGCCAGTATCGGTATCGTCCTGCATAATTTAGATAGGTAATTATTCATCTTTATTTTATCTCTATTTTTTTCAATTCAATTTTTTCTAGGTCTGCCTCGCCAAGCTTTAGGTCTTGAGCAAGATTTAAAAAAGTCCTTCCTCGAGGAGATTCCTCTTTCTGAATCCCTTCGGCTATTCTTTTCTTTATCACAATGTCATAACCTACTCGATCAACTGCAACAGGATCAGTACCGATTAAAATAGTTTTCCAATCGACAAAGAATTGCGGATTAGCTCCGGGTCCCCCTTGAAAACAACCCTTTAGTCCATCGACAATATTAAGCACCACTTTATCGCGTAGCGGTGGGAATGCATTTACCTCTGCAACCGTTTCTGCCCATAACTGTTTATGAAGCCGACCGGTATTTGTAATACTTCCATACGCCAAATTCTTTAAGCATAGTGTTACCGATGAACCCGCATTTTTTAGTATCGGTACGTTTATAATTTTATCTACCATCTCTGTTACAATCTTAGTGAAGTAAGAATATTTTCCCTCGTTGACCATATAGGGAATAGTAGCCGAATCATATTTATCTTCACAATCTGCCCAATAATATTGAGTGGTATCAATCATACGGAGTCCGTATAGTTTTCCATTTTCATCATACATAGAACCATTTTCGGGTCTTTCAGTCCCGACTATTTTAATACCCGGAAATGCTTCGTTTGTAAATCCCGCTTCAAATAACTGCTCTTCTCTTCTATCCCAAATAATTATATTTTCACGTGGGACTCCCGTTTCTTCAAGCTGCTTTACTATTGCCTGTGTTACTTCGATACTTGTAGTGAGCGTAGGACCGGCGACAGGATTTACTTTCAGCCCGATTCTATCCTTGGGCGATACGAATTCAAGCCATGCATCTTTCAAATTATTCTTGCCTGTTAATTCGAGCATCCCCTTCGATATCATTTCATAAGCAGCACCATAGACTATTTTATTGTCTATTATAGATTTGTCGTTATCGATTTGGATTACATTTGCGGGATATTTTCCGGGCATTGAGTTTTCATTTCGTGGAATTTTAATTGCATCTAAAATATTTGTAGCCGGTTTTGGATCCGGCGTGCTCTGAGCTATGCTGATAACAGGTATTAATAGCATAGCAATTGCAATTGCAAGACTAACAACGATTAGCTTCTTCATTACTTCCCCCTTTTTTTACTTTTGGTAATACAATTTATTTTATTTTAAATCGTGTAATATCACCTTAAGTTTTTCTAATGTCTTTTCCCAGTCTTCTTTCTTTGCTTTCTCTTTCTCCACCACATCGGCTGGTGCTCTGCCTACGAAACTTTCATTCGATAATTTTTTTGTAACACCTTGAAGCGATCCTTCAATGCGTGCAATCTCTTTTTCGATCCTGCTTCGCTCTATATCTAAATCAATTAATCCTTCTAACGGAACATAGATATCACAATCCTTAACCACTGCCGAAGCACTTGCTTTTGGTTTTTCGACATCCGAACCGACAATTAAATTATCTACTTTAGCCAATGATTTAATATAACCGAAAGTTACTTCTTTTAATTTGTCGGTTTTTAGAATAGCAGTAATGGTCTTTGAAGGGGGGAGATTCATCTCGCCTCTGATGTTACGAAGTGCAGTGATAACACTCTGCAATAGTTCTGCCTGCTTTTCGGCATCTTCATCAATCAAGTCTATATTATATTTAGGGAATTGCTGCATCGAAATGCTTTCACCCTCTTTTCTCTCTTCCAATAAATGCCATATCTCTTCTGTAATATATGGCATAAAAGGATGAACAACTTTAAGCATCTCTTCAAAAAGTCCGAGTGCACGAGTTAGTACAGCAGATTTTTCTTCCTCTTCACCCTTATAAAGACGTGTTTTAGAAAGCTCTATATACCAATCGCAGAAATCGTTCCACACGAATGAATAGATAATTTTTGTTGCATTATTAATTTCAAATTTATCGAGTGCTGTGCTAAATTCTTTTACCGTACTTTGGAAGCGTGATATAATCCATCTATCGGCAAAATCTAAATGTTTATCTGCAAGCGATTTATCTAATTTTATATTTTGTGCATTCATTAATAGGAATCTGCCTGCATTCCAAATCTTATTGGCGAAGTTTCTTCCTATTTCACACATCGAATCCTGAAACATTACATCCTGTCCGAGTGGAGCAATATAATTCATAGTAAAGCGGAGTGAATCGGCTCCATATTGATCAATTAAATCAAGGGGATCAGACGAATTACCGAGAGACTTACTCATCTTCCTTCCCTGCATATCGCGCACGGTAGATGTAAAATAAACATCCTTAAACGGAATCTCTTTCTTAAAGTGCATTCCTGCAATAATCATTCTTGCCACCCAGAAGAAAATAATATCGGGTGCGGTAACGAGAAGATCAGTGGGATAGTAATAATTTATCTCGTCATCATTTTCAAAAACATCATAAGCCCAAAGCCAACTCGATGCCCATGTATCAAGCACATCATTATCTTGAATCCAATTTTCGATATCCTTCGGCTCTTCAGTGCCGCAATAAATTTCTTTAGTATCTTTATGATACCACACAGGTATCCGATGTCCCCACCAGAGCTGACGCGAAATACACCAATCCCTTATACCGCTCATCCAATGTTCATAAGTCTTTACCCAATGCTCAGGATGGAATTTTATTTTACCTTCGAGCACAACATCAAGTGCCGGCTTTACAAGTTCATCCATCTTCATAAACCATTGCTCGGATAAATAAGGCTCTATCGGAACATTTCCGCGCTGCGAATAACCTACTTTATTTGTATAGTCTTCCGTCTTTAATAATAACCCTGCCTTTTCAAGCTCTTCTACTACTTTCTTGCGGGCATCATAGCGGTCTAAATTTCTAAATTCCTCGGGTACATTATCATTCGTAGAGGCATCCGTCTTAAAAATATTTATAAATTCAAGATTATGTCTTACACCCATTTCATAATCATTTACGTCATGAGCAGGAGTAATCTTTACGGCACCCGTTCCAAATTCTTTATCAACATATTCATCCGCAAAAAGAGGAATCTCTCTTCCTACTAATGGAAGAATTATCTTTTTACCTATTAATTCTTTATAACGTTCATCCTCGGGATTAACTGCCACTCCCGTATCGCCGAGCATTGTCTCGGGACGTGTAGTAGCTACAACAACAAACTTATCGCTATCCTTAATAGGATATTTCAAGTACCATAATTTTCCGTTAACCTCTTTAAACATAACTTCTTCATCGGAGATAGCGGATTTAGAAGCGGGGCACCAATTCACCATTCGATAACCGCGATAGATAAATCCCTGTTTATAAAGCTCGACGAATGCTTCAATTACTTTTTTATGATAATGCTCATCCATCGTAAAACGTTCTCTATCCCAATCGCAGCTTACGCCAAGCTTCTTTAGCTGGCTTACAATTATTCCGCCATACTTATCTTTCCATTCATAACAATACTTTAAAAACTCTTCTCTTGAGAGATCGGCTTTATCGATCCCCTTCTCTTTTAAGAAAGCAATCACCTTAGATTCGGTGGCAATGGAGGCGTGATCTGTCCCCGGCACCCAGCATGCATTATATCCATTCATTCTTTTATAACGAATATAAATATCCTGAATAGTATTATTAAGCACGTGTCCCATGTGAAGAATACCGGTTATATTCGGCGGGGGAATTACGATCGTATATGGTTCTTTCGTATTATCGATCTGTGAATGATATAATTTTTCGTTTTCCCAGTATGAATGCCATTTATCTTCTACATCTGCCGGATTATACGCTTTAGGAATATTATTAAAATCAAAAGCCATTTCTGCTCACTTAAAGTTTATGTGTTATAAAATATTTTGCAATTATATGAATATTCTTTTTTATAATATGTACTTGCTTAGGTCTCTATCTTTAATGATCTTATCAAGTTTATCATTAACCATCTTGCCTGTAATATCTATTGCCGATTTAGGCATCTTATCAGGCACTTCAAATAATATATCCTCAAGCAAGGTTGTAAGAATGGTATGAAGCCTTCTTGCGCCGATATTCTCAACTTGATCATTTACCGCAGCCGCAGTCTTCGCAATCTCTAATATCGCATCGTCCTTGAATCTAATAGTTACATTCTCAGTTTCAAGAAGTGCACTATATTGTTTTAGAAGTGCGTTCTGTGGAATAGTAAGAATTTTTACGAAGTCCTCTTCGGTTAAACTTTTTAGTTCAACTCTAATCGGGAATCTTCCTTGAAGTTCAGGTATTAAATCCGATGGTTTGGAAACATGAAAAGCACCCGATGCAATAAAAAGAACATGATCTGTTTTTACGGGTCCATATTTTGTATTGATTGCAGAGCCCTCTACAATTGGCAAAAGATCTCTTTGAACTCCTTCTCTCGATACATCAGGTCCGCCTTGGGCACTTTTCGTCCCTGCAATTTTATCTATCTCATCAATAAATACAATTCCAGCTTCTTGAACTCTATCTATTGCTTCTTTCTGAACTGCCTCCATATCGATTAATTTTTGTGCTTCTTCTTGAGCAATTAGATTCTTCGCTTCTCTTATTGAAGTTTTTCTTTTCTTCTTCTTCTTTGGAATCATTGATGACATCATATCTTGAAGATTCATCGAAAGATCATCCATTCCTTGCGGACCTAAGACCTGCATTCCGAATGCCGGATGATTTACATCAAACTCGATAAGTTTATCATCCATCTCGCCTTTTCTTAATTTTTCTCTCATCCATTCGCGAGTCTTTTCGTTTTGAAGTGCCTCTGTTTCCGCTGTCTCTTCAGTTTCACTTGCGGCAGTGGGCTTTTTTATCGGTGGAATTAATTGATCTAATATGCGGTCTTCTGCCATTAATGCAGCTTTCTCTTTTACTGCTTCGGTTTTCTCAGAACGAACCATATTAACTGATATTTCCGCTAAATCTCTTATCATCGATTCTACATCTCTGCCAACATATCCAACTTCTGTATATTTTGAAGCTTCCACTTTTATAAATGGTGCGCCCGAAAGTTTTGCTAATCGGCGTGCAATTTCTGTCTTCCCAACTCCTGTAGGTCCAATTAAGATAATGTTATTAGGCATTATCTCTTCTTTCATATCCTCACTTACTTTTTGTCTTCTCCATCTATTTCTAAGTGCTATTGCCACCGCTCTCTTTGCGTCATCTTGTCCGATAATATATTTGTCTAATTCAATTACAACTTGGGACGGGGTTAACGACTTCATTAGGTCCATTTTCATCATTATTTTCCTATAACTTCAACATTAATTTTATCGTTTGTATAAATACATATTTCCGATGCTGTTTTTAGTGATTCTCTTACAATATCTTCTGCAGAAAGATTAGAATATTTTTTTAGCATACGTGCGGCAGCGAGTGCGTACATTCCGCCTGAACCGATTGCCACAATTCCATCGTCCGGTTCTACTACATCACCCGTCCCCGATACAATAAATAATTTATCGGCTGATGCGATTGCCAGCATAGCTTCTAATTTTCTTAAATATTTATCCGTTCTCCAATCTTTTGCTAATTCCACTACGGCACGGCTTACGTTGCCGGAAAACTGTTCTAATTTCTCTTCAAATCGATTAAGAAGTGTAAACGCATCTGCTGTAGAACCTGCAAATCCGCATACTACTTTACCATTCAATAGACTTCTAATTTTTTTTGAATTGTGTTTCATTACTGTATTACCAAGAGATACTTGACCATCTCCGCCAAGTGCTGCCACTCCATTATGTAATACTCCCACTATTGTTGTTGATCTAATCTTCAATTTTTTTACCTCTATTCTAAAATTTAATTGGAAAGATTCTTGATACCTTTTTTTGATATTCTATATATTCATCACCAAAACGCTCTATCAATTTCTTTTCTTCATAATAGCTGCCAACTACAAAATAAATCAATATGCAAACTAATGAGATTAAATAGAATAAATCCATTGTAGGGCGAACTAATAAAAACATAAATGAAAATAAATAGATTGGATGCCTTACAAACTTAAAAGGTCCTTTTATTACTAACGATTGTTTTTCGTCTAATTCATTTATGTCATAAGTGCCTTTATAATATCGGATTATCTGCGATATACCGAGAAATTCCTTCCCATCGATATATCGGACTGTCCAGATTAAAAGCCCGATAAAGACCACCTGAAAACCCACACTTATTAAATCAAAAGGATTGGGCAAGTCATAAATTACTAATTTGGGCTTCGGCGCAATCTCATAGATCGCAAGAAAAATAATCAACGAACTGATATTATAAAACAAACGATAGAATGCAATTTTATTACCCGCATTTTCAATAATTCTTTTTTTTATGTTGCACGAAGCAAGTATCGTGTGCGATACTCCAAATAGAGCGAATAGTAAAATAATTATTGCACTATCAAATAAGTAGGTCATAACTCCTTTCTTAACCGGGCAACAGGGATTTTTAATTGTTCGCGGTATTTAGCTACCGTACGGCGCGCAATATGGATTCCTTTACCTTTAAGCATTGATGCTATTTTATCATCACTATGCGGATTCTTTTTTGGTTCGCTTCCACAAATTTCTTTAATTAATTCTTTTATATGTTTGTTCGATATATCTTCGCCTGAATCAGTCGATAATCCTTCACTGAAAAAATATTTCAATTCGTGAATGCCCTGCGGGCTTTGGACATACTTACCATTTACTACCCGGCTAATAGTTGATATATCCATTCCTATTTCATCAGCTATATCTTTATAAATCATCGGATGAAGGAACTTTGGTCCATCTTCAAAAAATTCAAATTGACGTTCCAGTATAGCACGCATAATCTTCATAAGAGTCTGTCTTCTTTGATAAAGCGAAGCAATAAAACCTTTAGCCGATTCGAATTTTTCGCGTAAAAATTTATGTGTCTCTCTTTCGCGTTCCGATATTTTTCTCTTCCTCTTATTCGTATCGAGCATCTCGAGATAAGCCTTGCTTATAGTAACCGAAGGAACACTTCTATCATTCAAAGTAACAATAAAATTCTCATCCTGCTTTTCTACAATAAAATCGGGCGAAATCTGATTCATCTCTTCAGAATCAATATTTCCCTCTCCCGGCTTCGGATTGAGTTTTAGTATTAAATCGATAGCACTCTTTAATGTTTCTTTAGAAAGATCGAGTGCTTTTTGAATATTATCATATCTCTTATTCTTAAAATCGCCAAAATGTTCCGATAAAATTTTATCTGCTATATAAGAATAATAAGGATCATAAGAACCATACCTTATCTGAACTATAAGACACTCACGCAGATCGCGTGTGCCAATCCCAATAGGATCTAATTGCTGTATCTCTTCTAAAATTTTTTCTGCTTTTTCTTTCGTTATTTCAATATCTTCAAAAAGACGAAGGTCATTTACAATGCGATCTAAATCATCTTTGAAATAG
The DNA here is from genome assembly GCA_023230485.1 of Melioribacteraceae bacterium. Lineage (GTDB taxonomy): Bacteria > Bacteroidota > Ignavibacteria > Ignavibacteriales > Melioribacteraceae > BRH-c32. Next base: position 8,141 of record JALNXG010000052.1, on the reverse strand, counting down.
CCGTCTTTATTTAAGCTATTAATAATATTTTCGCCGAGGATTACTTCATCCTCATCCATTTCAAGCATGTGAAGCTGTTCGATTAAATTTTCTCTTAGACTTCTTCTTTGCGGAGCTATCGGATATGTTTTTTCTTCATCATTACTTCTATTTAGCTTTTCGTAACTCGCCTCTGAATCGATATCAGCATCATTCATATAATCTTCTATGTTAAACTCATCATCGCTATTCTTTAAGTCTTCTTCTACTACCGCTTCATCTCCCGTATCGGGATTATCTTCCATCTGTTCCTGCTCTAATTCATAGTCCTCGAGCAAGGTTTCTTCGAGTATCGGATTGAGCTCAAGCTCGGTCTTAATCCTCTGCTCGAGCGCAATAGTATTCAATTGCAGTAGTTTCTGGTATTGAATCTGCTGCGGAGAAAGCTTCTGCTGTAATGATAGCCGTTGTTGTAATGATAACATAATTGATTACCTAATTAAACTTTTAATTTTTTGAAACCACTTTGAACCGAATTGCCTTTCGAGCGATTCTTTACAGAAATCGAGTACTGAAATTTTAGTCTTTTCTCCGTTTTCTAATGCCGGTTCACAAATATGGTATCTCTCATATCTTAATACCGGTCCGCCGAAATGACTGATTCTTATCGGAAATAGATGACATGAAATCGGTTTAAGAAAATCGATTAAACCTTCCCTGCATGCCTTTTCAATTCCACATTTGGCAATATCACCGTCATAATAGACAAAGAGACATTCTCTGTCATTAAGACTGCGAGTCATTAATTCCCCATCGATCTCCATCCAAAAGCCATTTTTTTCTATTTCGGCTTGATGCTTTTCCGGAATGAAATCCTTAATAATATGGTAATTTTTAGCGATAGCTTCAACTTCTTCTTTTTCTAAAGGTGCACCATATTTGCTTTCCATGGTACAGCATGCCCCTTTACACTTTGTCAAATCACAAGTAAATTTGATACTTGCTATTTCGCTATTTAATATTACATTGTCTGCTTCGTAAAAGTCTGGTTGCATAATTCTGGAATAATTTTTGATAAAGATACGAATTTAGACTTTTTTAAGAAAGAATCAAATATTTTATGAGGTGCTTTATGAAAAATAATTTTGATGTGATAATTATCGGATCGGGCATTAGCTCTCTTTACAATTATAAAAAGATATAAAGTTAATTGGATTAGTCCAATTACTCCCGTAAAGAATTTGTATCTTTCAGGTGCGGATTCTTTGAGTGTTCGTGTCGATGGCGCAATGCTGAGCGGAGTTATAACTTCCGGATTAATTATCAAGAGTCACGTATACTAATTAATATATTTAATGAAATTTCCAAAACAAACTAAATGAAAACAAAACAACCATATTTTATAATATTCGAGAATAGTGATTTTATCGTTGCAGAAAAAGATGCCGGCATATCTTCAATTCCCGAAAACGACCTATCCCTCCCTAATCTTTATTCTCTTCTTTGCGATGAATATAAATCAAAATTATTTATAGTTCATAGACTTGATAAAGATGTGAGTGGAATAATTCTATTTGCAAAGCACGAAAGATCACATAAAGAACTTTGTAAACTTTTTGAAACAAGAGAAATAAAAAAACGTTACTCTGCAATTGTAACCGGATTGGTAAAAAATAATAACGGAACGATAGCCAAAAGTATTAAAGAATTCGGATCAGGTAGAATGGGAGTTACTAACAGTAATAGCGGTAAAAGATCGGTTACAAATTACGAAGTGATTAAACGTTTCCGTAATCATACATTAGTAGAATTAACACCCACAACCGGAAGGCGGCATCAAATTCGCGTTCACTTATATTCTATTGATCATCCCGTAGCAGGTGATAGAATGTATGGCGATGATAATTTGCAGTATAAATACAAACGGCTATATCTTCACGCTACTGAATTAGAATTTGATTTAGATCAAGTCTATCACTTTAAGAGTGAAGTTCCGTCAACTTTTATTAATTTTCACGAAGATAAAATATGATAGAACCAAAAATATTTTATAGGAAGTTAGATTCGCTTCTTAGCAAAATTAGTTTAGAAAAATCTTCGCAAGATTATGTTTTTAAAATCGTTCAAGAACTGGAAAATACATTTGGATATGATTTAAGAATCGGTAACGGAAGAGTTTATGAAGCCGCTGAAGGTGAATATATTTTAGTTTACCCCTCTACCGAAACAGAAGAAATGGCAAAAACAATAAAATCTGATTCTGAAGCTATAAGCGCATTGCTTTCTTCAAAAACTTACATATTCGATAATCCCGATTTTACAATTGACAATAAAATTTATTCGCAATCAGAATATAAAATACCTGCCGCCATTACAGTACGAAGCCCTGAATCAAGATGGCTTTGCGTGTTTGAATTAAAAAGCGGTTGGCTGCGTGAAGAAGTCGAATTCTGCCTTAATGCAGTAAGAACTTATTTAAACTATCGTCTCTATTCCGAATCGGTTAAATCTGAAATGGAACAAGCGGCGCACATTCAACAAAGCTTGCTCCCTGCTTCTGCCCCTGAAATAAGCGGTTTTGATATATGCGGTCGCTCAGTACCGGCAGAAATTGTTGGCGGCGATCTTTATGATTATTTTGATTTCGATAATGATGTGCTCGGTATATGTATTGGCGATGCCAGCGGTCATGGACTTCCTGCGGCTCTTCTCGTTCGGGATGTTGTTACAGGTCTTCGCATGGGTCTCGAAAAACATATGGAAATGGTTTATACCTTTCAGAAATTAAATAAGGTAATTTATAGGAGCGTATATTCTACTAGTTTTATTTCTCTCTTCTATGCAGAGATTGAGAAGAATGGCAATATTTTTTATGTAAATGCGGGACATCCTTCCCCCCTTTTATTTTCAGCTGGTGTTGATATAACTGAACTAGAATCAACTGGATTAATTTTCGGGGCACTTCCTGAGATTCAACTTTCTCGAAGTTTTGCCAATATGAAATCGGGCGATATACTTGTTCTATATACTGATGGAATTTTTGAACGTAAAAATCCATTTACGGGCGAAGACTTCGGAATTGAAGGAATAAAAAAAACAGTGATAGAAAATAAGGATTTAACTTCTGAAGTAATTCTCGATAAAATTTTTCTAAGTGCATTCTCTTTCGGTCTTAAAAGAAAATGGGAAGATGATGCTACTATTATGGTGATTAAAAAAGATTAATTATGTACAGTTACTTTAAAAAAATCCAACAGTTTACCGGAAAAACTATTTCAAAAATTCACTTACCTGATTATTCAGTATTTACTATCTATTCTATATTAATCGGTGCAGCGGTCGGTTTCGCCGCAGTATTGTTTCATAATTCGATTGAATTTTTTAATGACGTATTTTTCGGGCAAACGGCAAGCGGATTATATTTCCTAGGTGCATTTGCTGTAATTACGATTCCGGCAATCGGAATGTTTATCCAAAGTATGATGATTCGTTCGATGCCTCATATTGCTTCAAAACGCGGTGTCTCAGAAGTAATAAAATCAGTTGCTTCAAAGAAAGGCAATATCCCTTTTAGAAATACTGTTTTTCATTTTATCGCCCCAGTAATCTGTATCGGAAGCGGTGGAACGGTAGGACCCGAGGGACCCGCGGCACAGCTCGGCGGCGGTGTAGCTAGTAAATTATCTACCTTACTAAATATCTCCGATCAAAGAAAAAGAATGTACACGGCGGCAGGTGCAGGTGCTGCAATAGCCGCAATTTTCAATACTCCACTTGGAGGAATCTTCTTCGCTCTCGAAATTGTTTTATTGAATGAATTTGAAACAGCTACATTCTCTGCATTGATTTTATCCTCTGTTACTGCAAGCACAATATCACGTACATTTCTCGGTAACGTATCAGTATTTCAATTTAATACTCCATCAATAGGAAGCTTTGATACGATATTTCATTATGCACTTCTCGGCATCTTCATTGGGGCTATTTCTTTTCTCTTCGTAAAATATTCTAATCTTTCAGATGATTTTATAAAAAAACATTTACTTACACGATTACCTCAGTGGAGTGTAATGGTAATGGCGGGTTTGCTTGTTGGAGCCGCAGGATATTTTTATTCTGATATCTTCGGTATCGGATATAAAGCAATTAACCACATGCTTCAAAACAAATATCTTTGGAGCGGAGTATTAATTTTATTCGGAATGAAATTCTTGCTCGTACCATTAGTCCTTAATAGCGGTGGATATGGTGGAATTTTTGCCCCCGCATTGTTTATGGGTGCATGTCTTGGTTTTTTATATGCCTTCGTAATGAACTATTTCTTTGGATTGAATCTCGATCCTACTGCTTTTTTACTTGTCGGAATGGGTGCAATGCTCGGAGGTATTAATTCAATACCTATTTCTGCAATCTTAATAATCTTTGAAATGACTAAAGATTATTCTTATATACTACCATTAATGCTAGCCGTTGTTTCAAGCACCATGTTTGTTCAAATTACTTTAAAAAATTCTGTTCATCTTCTTAATCTTACACGTCAAGGATATCGCTTATCCGAGAAAAGATCTGTCAACGTCCTTAAATCTATTTTTACTGAAGAGATATTAAGGAAAGAAATAAATTTAATTCCGGAAGAAACAAAAATCGCTGCATTGGTAAATAAACTCTCAGAAGTGCCGCATAGCATATTCTATCTTTTTAATAAAGAGAATAAAATAACGGGATACATAACCGAAACCGAGTTGCGACCAATTATTTCCGAATATGAACATATTCAAAGTGTTCTTGTTGTGAGAGATATTGCGCAGACTAATATTGTAAAAGTATTTGATTCTGATGATTTAGACCATGTAATGAAAATTTTTGAGAATCGTGATGTCGATGAACTTCCTGTATTCTCATTGAATAATCCTGATGTGGTACTCGGATCTGTTTGGCGTAAAGATGTAATAAGCATGCTCAATAAAGAGAATCTTAAACATAATCTTGCTGAAGGATTCGCAAAGGAACTTAAAACAATTGATGCCGGGATTCAGTCAAGAGTTGCAGATGGATATTCTATAATCGAGATTGTTCCTCGCCGTGATTTCATAGGAAAATCCTTATCAATTTTGCGCCTTCGTAATCGTTATGGACTTGAAGTTTTGCTTATAAAAAAACTTAGTCATGGATATATGAGTGAATCGGGAGATAAATTAATCATTGCCGATCCGAATTATAAAATTGAGAGTGATGATATATTAGTACTATTCGGACCTGATGACAAGATCGCCGCAACGAAACAATGGGAAAACATGTAATTCTTTGAACTGATTTGACTATTGATTTTAACTACACAGTTGGTTATTGTATATAGTAGCATCTCTGTTTAACTTTAATGAAAGTTTCTGTATGAAAAAATATAAACTGAAAAATTTGGATTGTGCTTCGTGTGCCGCAAAAATCGAAGACGGTCTTTCTAAAATGAGCGATGTAAAATTTGTTACTGTAAATTTTGTAAACTCATCTTTAGAAATTGAGGCAGACAATCTTGATTCAGTTAAACAAAAAATAAAAGATCTTGAGCCTGATGTAGAGGTTGAAGAATATGAAACTAATTTCGCTCCACATCAAAAACAAAATCTTGCATCTCTTTGGAAAGATAACCGCACTGCACTAATAAAAATAATTCTTACTATATTGTTATTAGGTTTCGGTTTACTCTATGAGCAAGAACTTCATAACACCAAATATCATAGTGCCGAATATCTGGTTTTCTTTATTGCATATCTATTAAGCGGTTGGGATGTAATTGTCAGTGCTATTAAAAATATTATTAAAGGACAGGTCTTTAACGAAAACTTTTTAATGACAATTGCTACAATCGGTGCATATGCAATCCATGAAATACCTGAGGCAGTTGCGGTAATGCTTTTTTATGTAGTCGGTGAATTGTTTCAGGATATCTCACTTAATCGTTCAAGACGCTCAATAAAATCTCTTTTAGAAATTCGTCCCGATTATGCTAATCTTAAAATTAATGGTGAAATTAAAACCGTATCGCCTGAAGAAGTAAAAATCGGCGACACGATTTTAGTAAAAGTGGGTGAAAAAATTCCTCTCGATGGAATCGTCATCTCAGGCGAATCGTTTGTCGATACATCAGCATTAACAGGAGAAAGCGTACCAAGAAAACTTAAAATAGACGATACGGCGTTAGCAGGAATGCTTAATCAATCGGGCTTGCTTACTATTAAAGTTTCAAAACGATTTAATGAATCATCGATTTCACGAATTCTTGATCTTGTAGAAAATGCCTCCTCAAAAAAAGCTGAAACAGAAAAATTCATTACTACATTTGCGAAGTATTACACTCCGGTTGTTGTAATAGGAGCATTGCTATTAGCAGTTCTTCCTCCAATTATATTTAGCGGCGAAACTTTTTCTGATTGGATTTATCGTGCACTTGTAGTATTGGTTATCTCATGTCCGTGCGCATTAGTTATTAGCATTCCGCTTGGATATTTCGGTGGAATTGGTGGAGCTTCAAAAAAAGGAATTTTGGTAAAAGGGTCTAACTTTCTTGATGCATTGACAAAAGTAAAAACTGTTGTATTCGATAAGACTGGTACCCTCACTAAAGGTGAATTTAAGGTTTCGGATATCATTGAAGAAAATGGATTTGATAAAAATGAAATTTTACGATATGCCGCTTATGCTGAATCCAATTCTAATCACCCTATTGCTAAATCGGTTCTTGAGGCATTTAATGAACCTATTGACCCCACAGCAATTACGGATCATAATGAATTGAGTGGAAAAGGAATTAAAGCAATCGTCAATGGAAAGCAAGTTATTGTGGGAAATGACCGTCTTCTTCATATTGAAAATATTGAGCATAGCAGATGTGATGTTGAAGGAACAGTAATTCATGTAGCTGTCGATTCAGTATATGCCGGATATATTATCATTTCAGATTCTTTAAAATCAGGTGCAGACGAGACGATAAGATCATTAAGTGGTATGAATATTAATTCTGTTATGCTTACGGGAGATAATAAAACAGCCGCTCAAACGTATGCTAATAAATTATCTATCTCCGAATACTATTATGAATTACTCCCAGAGGATAAAGTAAATCATATCGAAAAAATTATTGCTTCTTCAAGGGAAGGTGAAAAAGTTGCGTTTGTAGGAGATGGAATAAACGATGCACCTGTATTAGCTCGTGCCGATATTGGTATTGCTATGGGAGCACTTGGTTCGGATGTCGCAGTAGAAACTGCTGATATAGTTTTAATGACCGATTCTCCATCAAAAATTGTTACTGCCATTGAGATAGCCAAGAAAACAAGGAAAATAGTTTGGCAGAATATAGGCTTCGCTCTGGGAATAAAAATATTCTTTATTGTTCTCGGTATTTTAGGAATTGCCACAATGTGGGAAGCTGTTTTCGGTGATATGGGAGTTGCAATCCTCGCAATCCTCAACGCAATGCGTGTAATGAAATAACCCTCCTCTCTACAGTTTCCCTTCTTTGTAGAGGAGGCGGGTTTTTACTCTCTGCATCTGTCGTTCAATTATTAAATCTGCCAACTGATCGGGAATTAATTGCTTCTCTTTCGAGTTCATTACATCTATTACTTTTCCCTCACTTATATCCATACGGTAAAGATTATTCATAAAACGATCGTAGTCCTTTACCATCATTTCTCGAATTTTATTAATCAATTGTTCTTTTACCATTTCAAGATTCGCATGTATAGGAAGATTAAATTCCGTTGTCTGCAAATCCTTCATTATTCTTTCGGTCAAAGGAAATATTAATTTTTCTTCTTCCATTATAAACTCACTGAAATTCTTTCTCTAATTGATAGTAATATATAAAAAAACCGCCTCAAATAAACTTTGAGACGGTTCTTAATTTTATTGACTACTAGTACTTGTATTTAAGCCAAGAGAATATTTCAGACCATTTTGGCTTTTTGCCGGTTCTTAAAATACCAACACGATAAATCTTACCTGCAATCGGGAAAATTGCAAATATTGTTGCAATATTAATTACTAAAGAACCTAGTAATTGCCATAGAGGAACATCAACCATTGCTAATTTTGCAGGCATTACAATTATAGAAGCGAATGGGGCAATTGAAGCAATTTCTGCAATAGCACTATTTGGATTT
>JALNXG010000051.1 GCA_023230485.1 Melioribacteraceae bacterium | reverse complement strand
TCCAGCTTCGACTAGTGAAGGTATTAAAACCAGAAGTAGTAAAAAGTAGAAAATCTTACGAAGCATATTACACTCCTTGTTTGTTGATGAATTTAAGAAAGGGTTTTCTGACGAGTAGAAATTGTATAAACTTACTCAATAGGGACCTCCCTTGTTTATTTAGTTAATTCTTAATTAAAAGTTTTAAAAATGTCTTAGAGATATGGAACTTTTATATCTCTTCATTAGTCTAAATAATAAATAATATTCGCACTTGTTTTATCTGGAAATAGCAAATCCAAGATATGGCACTGACTTTTTATAGTCAAGACATATTTTCCTTGTATATAGCCCATTTTTACTAAAACCCGATAATCCCAACAAAAATTTAATATAACCATAACATTTTGTCAAGGATTTATATGGTAGTACTGAATTTTTGCACTAAAAAATTTTTACTTAAAATATCCTTTTTTCTCATCAAAATCTTCTAAGCGGTTAATATAAATCAAAAGTATTCTGCAATCTATAAATAAATATTTAATAAATGAGCGTTGACGCTTCCTTCAATTTCTTTCCCTTCAAGCCATTTTACTATTTGAGTACCAAGTTGAAGAGCAATCTTTTCTTGAGCTTCATCAGTTGAAGCACCAAGATGTGGGGTAGCAATAACATTCCGATGATTAATTAATGTAAAATCTATTAGAGGCTCATTTTCAAATACATCAATAGCAACCCCTGCGACATGACCATCATTAAGCGCATCAAGAAGATCTGCTTCATTAATTAATCCGCCTCTTGCACAATTAACAATCCTTACGCCCTTCCTACATTTGTCTAAAGTTTTTTTAGATAATAAATTTTTTGTCTCGTCAGTAAGTGGAACATGCAACGAAATAAAATCAGCTATCGGATAAATCTCTTCTAATGATAATAATTTTATTTTTAATTCAGCTGCAGACTCTTCAGAAATTACCGGATCGAAACCGACTAAATTCATTCCGAATGAATTTGCTCTAATAGCGACTTCTCTCCCAATTTTTCCGAGTCCGATAATTCCAATTGTTTTTCCGAACAGTTCAGTACCGCTAAAAGATTTACGTTCCCACTTCCCACTTCTAAGTGAACTATTAGCTTGAGGGATATGTCGGCACATTGAGAGAAGGAGTGAGAAAGTATGTTCCGCAGCAGAAATTGTATTTCCGCCCGGAGTGTTCATTACAATAATTCCTTTTCTGGAGGCAGCATCTACATTGATGTTATCCACACCTGTACCGGCTCTTCCAATTAATTCTAATTTATTACCATGTTCAATAAGTTCGGCATCAGCTTTAACAGCACTCCGAACAATTAATACATTGTAGTTACTAATTATATTTAGTAATTCGTTTCTATTAATTTCTGGAAGATAATCGACCGCTATATCATTAGAGCCAAAAAGATTCACAATATTCTTATGAACCTTTTCGGCAATTAATATTTTTTTCATCAAAGTAATTTCTGAAGCTTTTCTGCGAATGCAGTTTTTGGTAGAGCACCGATAATGGTGTCTTTTACTTCCCCATTTTTAATAAATAAAACGGTTGGGATACTTCTTACGCCATACTTAACGGCGATATTTGGATTTTCATCTACATCAAGTTTACCAACAACAGCTTTGCCATCATATTCTGTTGCTAGTTCTTCAATAACCGGAGCAATAGCTCGGCACGGTCCGCACCATGTTGCCCAAAAATCTACAATCACCGGCTTATCAGTTGCCGCAATCTCTGAATCAAAATTACTATCTGTAAAGGTAAATGGTTTCATATTTTTTCCCTCCTATAAATAAATTACATCACTCCATTTTTTTTAATTACTTCACGAGCAATGATACCTTTTTGTATTTCATTGGTACCTTCAAAAATTTTATTAATTCTAGCATCACGATACATTCTCTCTATTGGTAATTCACGTGAATACCCCATACCTCCATGTATCTGAACTGCAAGATCAGCTACTTTTACTATACCTTCCGAGCTAACTAATTTTACAATTGCTGATGCTTTGGAAATATTTTTTTTCAAGTCATAATCTACTGCGGTTCTATAAATAATAGATTCCATCTGATAAATAATTGATGCCATATCAGAAAGCATAAATTGTATAGCTTGAAAATTACTTATAGATTGATCAAACTGTTTTCTTTGCTTAGCATAAACAGTTGACATTTCCAACAACTCTTTGCAAGCACCAAGACAAGCGGCACCAAGACCTAGTCTTCCGGCATCTAATGCTTTCATAGCAAGAAGAAAACCTCTTCCTTCAACTCCGATCAAATTTTCTTTTGGTATTCTTACGTTATCAAATGTGATTGCATTTGTCATACTTCCTCTAATACCCATCTTCTTCTCCGGGGGTCCTGCTGAATATCCGGGAGTATTTGTTTCAACAATAAAAGTGGAAACGCCTCTTTCAGTTCTTGCGAATACAGAAACGATATCAGCCATTCCACCATTAGTAATCCAAAGTTTCTCACCATTGATAACCCATTCATCGCCATCAAGAACGGCTTTTGTTTTTACATTAAATGAATCTGAACCTGCTGATGCTTCGGTCAAACAAAATGCAGCAATCTTTTCCCCTTTAGCTAATGGAGTAAGATATTTTTTCTTTTGTTCTTCTGAACCGCCAAGATAAATTACATTAGCACCAATCGATTGATGAGCACCAATAAATGTGGCTGTGGATATACAGCCGCGTGCAATCTCTTCCTGCATTACGCAATACCCAACTTCACCAAATCCTAGTCCGCCATATTCTTCAGGGAACGTCATTCCCAAAAACCCCATCTCGGCTATTTTATCTATTAGTTCTCTCGGTATTTTTTCATCTTCATCAATCTTTGCGGCAATAGGTTTAATTTCGCTATTTACGAAATCACGTACCATACTCCGCAGCATCTTTTGATCTTCATTTAAAGCAAATTCTTGCATAGTTTATCTCTATTATTTTATGGACTGGCTAGTTTTATCGCCGATATAATTAACACTGTATTCACCACCATCAACACCAATAACGCTTCCTGAAATCCAGTAAGCATTTTCATGACATAATAGGGCTATTGCTTTTCCTACATCTTCAGGAGTTGTAAGTCTTCCTGTTGGATTTTTCATTCTTGCGGATTCTAACATCTTATCATTATTTGGAATTTTTCTTACTGCCGGAGTATCAGTAACACCTGCCATAATTGAATTACATGTAATACCCATTGAACCAAGTTCAACAGATAACTGACGTATATGAGCTTCGAGTGCCGCCTTAGCAGCGGAGACTGCTCCGTAATTTGGAATAACTGTATGTGAGCCTGCACTGGTAAGAGCAAAGATTCTTCCGTTCTTTGCAAATAGATCGTGCTGAACTAATCCCTGTGTCCAATAAACTAATGAATGAGCCATTACGTCCACAGTCATAGCCATCTGGGATTGAGAAATACAATCATTTGGGTCTTTAGCAATGTATGGTTTCAATGCACCGAATGCAAGTGAATGTACAAGTACATGAACTAATGGATGTTCTTTTCCTGCAAATCGTTCTTTGATTTCATCAAGAACATCAACTCTTTTAATTGGATCAGCAGCATTTATATTAAAGAAGACAGCTTGCTGTCCGGTCTTTTCGATTTTTTTAATTACTTGGTGAACAGACGGCATAGTAATTTGTCTATCAAGATGAATTCCAAAAATACTATAACCTGCTTTGGCGAGTTCAACTGCTGAAGCTCCGCCGAAACCGCTTGATGCACCCAAGATCAATGCCCATTTTTTTTCCATCTTTTCCCCTTCAGTTTAAGGCGGTAAACTTACTAAATTGATAAATCAAATCAAATTAAAAGCAGATACCCTTATCCACTAACTAGTAAGGTAAATTACGTTTCCTTCACCTACAAGTTGATATAATGATTCAATAAATTCAGCATTTAATTCTATTTTATAATCAACAAAAAAATCACGATTTTTTTTCTTTTCGATAATTCTTATATAAAGCTGAGTATTGCCCGAGTGATCTTCAATCAATTTTTTAAGTGCTTCAATTGTTTCTTGAGTATGAATATCTTCATCTAAAATAATAGCAACTTTTTTTGTCAATTTATTTTTTACATCTGCAAGAGGAATAGCATCTTCAGCATGTAATTTAATTGTATCTCCGGAACTTTCGAGTCTGCCCACAATTAATAATGTTGCTTCGGAAACAATAACATCTTCATATTTAGGAAATACTTTTCCAAACATTAAACATTCACATGAACCGGAAAAATCATCCATCTTGAAAAATGCCATTTTATTACCGGAACGATCTATTTTAGTTTTTATATCAGTAACAATACCACAGACTCTTACAGTGTCATTAAAATTATATGTTTCTTCTTCGCCCAAATGTACAGTGGCAAAAGATCTATACTCCACATCATATTTGCGAAGTGGGTGATCGGAAAGATAGAAACCAAGGACTTCCCTTTCTTTAGATAAAATTTCATTTGGTTCCCAGTCTCTAACAATTGGAAGTTCTGGCTCATAGAATTCCATTTCTTTTTCTTCAGAGAAGAATAAACTATCGACATGTTTATCTTTAGCTGACTGAAGTTTGTTCCCATGTTCAAGTGCTTCTTGTATTGCACTAAATTTTTGAGCGCGGTTACCCGGAAGCAAATCCATTGCCCCTGCTAATACCATTCCTTCGAGAGTTCTTTTATTTACTATCCTTGTATCCACATTAGCACAAAAATCATAAATTGAAGTAAAATCTCTTCCCAATGCTTCTCTTGCTCTTACGATTTCTTCGACAGCATTTATGCCAACATTTTTAATAGCTGACATTCCGAAGATTACTTTACCGGCTTCAACATTAAATTTTACAGAAGGCTTATTTATATTCGGAGGCAATACATCCACTTTTAGTTTCCGACAGTCTTCTAGAAGTCCTGTTACTTTTTCCGCTTTACCATATTCATTCGATAAATTCGCGGCTAAAAATTCTTCTAAATAATGTGTTTTTAAATATGCCGTTTGATAAGCCACCATAGAATAAGCAACGGAGTGGCTCTTATTAAAACCATAGTTTGCAAATTTATCAATTACATCAAATATTTCTTCTGCAATTTTTTTAGATACACCATTTTTTTCAGCACCTTGAACAAAAAATGTTTTTTGTTCAGCCATTGCCTTAAGATCTTTTTTACCCATTGCACGGCGCAATAAATCTGCATCTGCTAATGACATGCCTGCAACTTTATTAGCAATTTGTATTACCTGTTCCTGATAAACAATTACGCCGTAAGTTTCTTTTAGTATCGGTTCTAAGATCGGATGAAGATAAGTAATTTTTTTCTTACCATTTTTGCACGAAATAAAATCATCAATAAATTGCATTGGACCGGGACGGTATAATGCGTTCATTGCAGAAAGATCATTAATAGAAGCCGGCTTTAATTTTTTTAAGTGCTCACGCATCGGGGAACTTTCAAACTGAAAGATTGCGGTAGTCTGCCCTTTTGAAAAAAGAGAATATGTTTCTTTGTCATCGAGAGGAATTTCGTCAATATCGATTTCGATTCCTCTGGTTCTTTTAATTATTTCGAGAGTATCTCTAATAATTGAAAGCGTAATAAGTCCCAAGAAATCCATCTTAAGAAGACCTGCATCCTCAAGCTCTTTCATATTAAACTGAGTAACGAGTGCTTGGTCATCTCCATTAATAGCAAGGGGAACATAGTCGCTTACTTCACCCGGAGCTATTACAACACCTGCGGCATGCTTCGATGCATTCCTATTCATTCCCTCAAGTATTCGTGCATACTTTATTAAGTCCTGCATCAATGGATCGTCTGTTTTTTTAAGCCACGCTAATTCCGGTACTTCATCTAACGCCTGATCAATTGTAAAAACTTTTCCAAACTTAGAAGGTATCCATTTTGTAATTTCATTTACTTTTGGAATTGGTATTTTTAATACACGGGCAACATCTCTAATTACTGCTTTTGATGAAAGTCGGTTAAATGTAATAATCTGGCATACAGAATTTTCGCCATATTTTTCCTTAACGTATTTAATCGCTTCTTCGCGTTGATCATCAGCAAAATCAACATCAATATCGGGCATCGATTGTCTTGCCGGATTTAAAAATCGTTCAAATAAAAGTCCATAATCTAATGGGTTTACATTAGTAATACCAAGCGAATAAGCGACAAGCGAACCGGCGGCACTACCACGACCAGGTCCAACAGGGATACCTCTTGATTTTGCGGCATTAATAAAATCTTGAACAATAAGAAAATATCCGGCATATCCCATATCTTTAATAACGCCAAGCTCGAACTTAAAACGGTCTTCTGCTTCCGGAGTTATTGTTTTTAATTTTTTTTCTAATCCTTCCCAGCCTAAATTTTCTAAATACTCTTCGAGGTTTTTTGCTTTTGATTCAGGGGGAATTGGAAACTGAGGATATAGAAGACCTTCCTTATCGAGACTTAAATTTATCTTCTGTTCTATCTCTAAAGTATTTTCGATAGCACCTTTATAATTCTTAAAGAGCTTCTTCATCTCTTCGGGAGACTTAAAATAAACCTGATCAGTACCGTATCTTAAATTTTTATGGTCTGCAGTTCCGGTTTTGTCTCCAAGCAATAGTAATATATTATGAGCTATTGCATGATCTTGTTTTATATAATGAATATCGTTTGTAGCGACAAGCTTAATGCCAAGTTCACGAGAGAGCTTAGGCATTCCTTCAAGTACCGGTTTTTCCACTTCAAGACCATGATCCTGAATTTCGAGATAGAAATCATCACCGAATATTTCAAAAAGTCTAATTGCATTTTCGCGTGCCTTTGCATAATCATTTGCCACCAATTGTGCAGAGACAGGACCTGCGGGACATGCGGAAGTACAGATAAGACCTTCACTCATCCCTCTTAAAAGTTCAAGATCAATTCTTGGTTTATAATAGAAACCTTCTTTCTGTCCAAGTGTAGCTAATTTTATTAAATTTTTATAGCCGATTTTGTTCTTTGCTAATAGTATTAGATGATTATAATGTTTTGATCTTTTCTTACCCCCCGCATAATCATTACCTCTTTCGAATCGGCTGCCATCGAAAACAATATAAGCTTCCATTCCAATGATTGGCTTTATACCTGCCTTTTTTGCATATTTATAAAATTCAGATGCTCCATACATTACTCCGTGATCAGTAAGAGCAAGAGCATGCATATCCATTTCTGTAGCTGTTTTAACCAAAGCTCCTACTGTACAGGCAGCGTCCTGCAGACTATAATGTGAATGATTGTGAAGATGTATAAAATCTGACATAATAAACCTTAGTTAATCCTTTCCTGTATGACCAAACCCGTTTGCACCTCTTTTTGATTCCTCTAGATTTCCCGAGAGAATAAAATTTGCTTTAATAACTTCTGAAACAACCATCTGTGCAATTCTATCACCTCGATTTATAACGAAATCTGTATCGCTGAAATTGAATAAAATAATTTTAATTTCACCTCTATAATCTGAATCGATCGTTCCGGGAGAATTGAGTACACTAATACCATGCTTAGCAGCGAGTCCGCTTCTCGGTCTGATCTGAATTTCATAACCCTCAGGAATTTCAACCGATAGATTTGTGGGGATTAATGCGAACTTTCCTGCATTAATAATTTTCATTTCATTGATTGCGGCTCTTAAATCTAATCCGCTGCTTCCGATAGTTTCATACTTTGGCAATTCCACATCATCAAATCCGGAATTCCATTTCGATATTTTTATATTAATTTCTTTCATTGTGGTATCTTCTTGGTTTAGAGACAAATTTAAGGATTTAAAACTAATTTTCTATCTTGATTCTTTAAAAGAAATTATCTTCTTCTAATTATTCGACTTAAGATTATTTTTACTTCTCTTAAATTAATAATCTTTGAAGCGAATAAGACTATTATAAATAGTGAAAGGAATAAGAATTTATACGGAATTGTTAACATATTATTTAGGAATAGTAGATAATAAATCGAAATTGAAGTAAACAATAAAATTAATAATGGAATAATTTTGCGGTATTCATATTCTAGATGATAAAATTTTTGAGAGACTATAAATAGTCCTGAAGACATTATTAAATAACTAGCAAGTGTAGCAAGAGCCGCTCCATATATTCCTATAATCGGAATTAATAAAAGATTAATTACAACATTAGTTACCGCACCCGCCAAAGTAACCAATGGAAAATATGTGGTTTTCTCTTCGATATAAATTCCGGCGGTAAAGTTTATATATAATCCGTGAAATAAATAACCGAGTAAAATAATTGGGACAATACCTACACCGGAGATATAGTCTTTCCCGAAAATTGAAATGCCAGGGAGAAATTGGAACTTAATAAAATCTTCAACAAACAAAGATAGTACTACCCAAATCATGGAAGTAGTTATAAGGAACAGTGTAAAAATTTTAGAAAACAATTCCTTTGCTTCTTTTTCTTTTGCATTATTAAGGAAAAACGGCTGCCATGCATATTGGAACATAGAAACAAAAAGCATCATGAAAATGCCAAGTTTATAATTCGCCTGATAAATTCCAAGTGTTGCCGAATCGGTCATTGCTAAGACTAATGGTCTATCGATTACCTGAACAATCATGGCTCCCATACTTGCCGGAAGATATGGTATCCCGAATTTCAATAATCTTTTAAATAAATTTTTATCGAAGGCTGGTTTTAGATATTTTGTTGTTGCAGGAAGTAGAGCCACAAATGAAAAAACTGATGCTATAAGATTAGAAATTAAAATTCCTTCTAAACCCATTTTGAAAACGACAATTAGAACAATATTGAGCAGTAAGAAAATCATAATATTAATAAATTTTATTACTGCAAAACTTAGTGCCTTCCTTTGAAGACGTAAATATGCAAATGGTATTAGTGCAAGTGTATCAAAGAAAAGTATATATATGAGATAGTCGTATAGATATCGGTAGTTCTCTGGCAGTTCCATTATTATACAAATGGATGGCTTTAGAAAATAAAGAAGTAGCGAAAATAATAATGACGATATAAAGATAGTCCAAAAAGAAGTAGAAAAAACTCGGCTCTTTTCAGAATCATTTACCGCTATTGAAGAAAATTTTAGAAAAGCTGCATCAACTCCATAGATATAAACAATATTAAGAAAAGCTAAATAAGCATATATATTAGAATAGATACCGAAATCAGTTGGATTAATGACATGAGTATAGAACGGAACTATTATGAACCCTATAAACCTGCCCACAATAGTAGAGATACCATATATGGCAGTGTCTTTTGTAAGTTCTTTTATTTTTTCTTTCATTTAATCTATTGGTTAAAAATAGGGCTTGAGTGCATCAACGTAAATTTGAGGCGGCTTTACTGCTCTCTTCGTTTCAGCTCTTATAAAAATATGTGTGGTAAATCCCTCGCACACTATTGTATCTGTTTCCTCTTTCCTAATAATATATTCAATACGAACCTTTGGCGTATATAATTCTTTTACAGTCGCTTCAATTTCTAAAAGATCATCATAAGTAGCCGGAGTTTTATATTTTAATCCTGCTTCTATAAGTGGCAGTTGAAATCCATTTTTTTCCACTTCGGCATAAGCTAATCCAACACTGCGTAGTAATTCAGTCCTGCCGACTTCAAAATATTCAAGATACTTTCCATTATAAACAAATGTCATTTTATCAGTATCTGCATATCGAACGCGAATGTGAGTTTTATAAGTAAGCATATTAATCCGAGAGACTCTCACAAATAATGTGAGGGATAAAAATTTTTATTCTATAAATTTGCCCATTTTACCAAATTTTTCATATCTATTTTGAATCAGTTTATCGGGCTTGGTTTTTACTAATTGTGCTAATTCTTGCTTGAGTGTATCTTTTAAGATTGCTGCCATTAAGATATGATCTCTATGTGCGCCGCCTAATGGTTCAGGAATAATTCTATCAACTATTCCTTGTTCTAATAAATCGGGAGCAGTAAGTTTTAGTGCTTCGGCGGCTTGCTCTTTATAATCCCAACTACGCCACAAGATACTTGAACAAGATTCAGGACTAATAACAGAATACCATGAATTTTCGAACATCAAAACACGGTCGCCAATTCCGATACCAATTGCTCCGCCGCTGGCACCTTCGCCAACAATTACAACTATAATCGGAACTTTGAGGGCACACATTGCAATAAGATTTCTAGCAATAGCTTCAGCTTGTCCGCGCTGTTCTGCTTCTAAACCGGGATATGCACCCGGAGTATCAAGCAGTGTGATTACGGGTTTATTAAATTTTTCTGCTAATTTCATTAATCGGAGTGCTTTGCGGTATCCTTCGGGATTTGCCATTCCGAAATTACGATACAAATTTGATTTTGTATCGCGCCCTTTTTGATGCCCAATCATCATTATTTTATATTCATCGAGCTTCGCAAATCCGCCAACTATCGCATGATCATCACTGAAATATCGATCGCCATGCAATTCGATGAAATCCTGAGTCATCATATAAATATAATCTAATGTATATGGACGTTCGGGATGTCGTGCCAGCTGAACCTTCTGCCATCTTGTAAGATTATCATAAATATTCTTTTTTAATAAAAGAACTTTTTCTTCCAATTTTTTTATTTCATCAGATATATCGAGAGTACCTTCAAACTTGCGCATCTCTTCAATTTTATTTTCAAGCTCTATAATTGGTTTTTCAAACTCCAATATAGTTTTTGCCATTATTGCTCCGTTCTAAAAAAAAGTTTAGAAATTGTTTTACCGAGTATTTCCATATCTAACCAAATATTATAATTCTTAGCATAATAGATATCGATCTTTCTTAATTCATCTTGATCATTTGTATCTAAGTTTTCAATAAACCAAAAACCGGTAAGTCCTTTTTTCCCTACAAATAAATCATCATAATAAGAATTGGAAAAAGGACCAACGAAACTGTACTGCCCAATAACGATTAAAGGCACCTTAATTATAAAATTATAAAGTTTTCCTTTTTTCTTTCTGAATAAGGAGAATAAATATATAAAAGGATAGATAGAAAGTAAAACTAATAGTCCTATAATCACATCGAACATCCTTTTTGAAAGGACATGGAAAAGAGATGAAATATTATATTCAATTTTTAATAAAGGAATATCATCAACCATAGAAATAGCAGATTTGCCGACTACATAATCAAGATCACTGCCGGAGACGAGAAATTCTACTTTTAATCCACCGCATTCTGAAACGACACTAAACATTTGAGTAAAAGAAATTTCTTTAGTTGAAAAAATCACTAATTCAATTTTCTTCTCCGAGATAATCTTCTTAAGATTTTCCAACGTACCAAGATATTCATATGAAGAAATTTTCCGTCCGACATCTTTTCTTGATTTGCTAATAAAGCCTACAACTTCATATAAAGCATTTACATTTTTTTTTAATTTACCGGCAAGATTTATAAGAGTATTTTCATCTCCAACCAAAAGAGTTTTTCTTTTTTTAGTATCACTAACTAAACCAACTTTAAAGAAAAACATCACTAATATTCGCCATAGTGGGAATGCTACAAGAACTATTAAATAAGTAATAAGTATTACAGCCCTGCTGAATGCAAATTGCTTAAAGAAAAACGTCAATGAAGATAAAAGAAGAAGTCCATATAGTAAAGAGAGAATAATTCTAAGAATAGATAATGATTTTTTTTTATATGCATTTGTTAGAGAAGATATTAGCAATTGGAAAAGAGATGGCAAAAAATAAACATAAGGCACTGCAAATGAGGGAAATCCTTCCCAAGTAATTTTTTCGGCTGAGTGAATTTTTTCAGCAGTATAAATAGCCCCCGAAAAAAATATAAAATCAATTACCGCCGAGGCAATCGGTAATTTATAAATATTTATAAATGCTAGTATCGTCCTTATAAAAATTGCTAATCTTAATATTGACTCAACAATAATAGAAGCTGAGAAATGTTTTTTCACAAATAAGTGCATTGCTTCATAAAATATTTTTGTCTCATCAATACTGCTTCTTTTTGTGCTTTCACCTTTATAATGAATAATCTCTGTGGTATGAACATAAAAAACTTTGAATCCGGCATTTTGTGTTCGATAGCAAAGATCCAAATCTTCTCCATACATAAAAAACTGAGGATCAAATCCACCAATTTTATCATAAGTCTCTTTGCGAAGCATCATAAAAGCACCACTAACTGCATCTACTTCATACGTTTTATTCTCATTAAGATAAGTGAGATTATACTTAGCGAATAATTTGCTTTTTGGGAAAAGCTTACTTAATCCGATAACTTTTGTAAAGGAAGTCCATGGACCGGGGAAGCCTCTTCTGCAAGCTAATTGAAGCGAGCCATCAGGATTTAAAACCTTACATCCTGCCATTCCGGCTTCAAGATTATTCTTAAAAAATTGAAGCATCTTTTCAAATGTATCTTCACGAACAATCGTATCGGGATTTAGTAAAAGAATATACTTCCCTTTTGCGATTTCTAATGCCTGGTTATTTGCAGTCCCAAATCCTACATTTTTTTTATTCTTGATTTGAATTACGGAAGGGTATTTTTCTTCGACTAGTTCCATACTTCCATCTTCAGAAGCATTATCTACCACAATTATTTCGGTATCGATTTTTCCGAGTGCTTTATATATTGATGAGAGAGAATTTAATAAAAATTCTTTAACGTTATAATTAACAATTATGACAGATAAATCGCACATGGTGGATTAATCTAATCTCCCGAATAAACTTCGGCATCTAAGCTTCCACACCATAAAAATTGCCTCATGAACAATTTTTTTGGACATCTTTGAAGTTCCTTGAAATCTATCAGTGAATACAATTGGGAATTCAAAAATCTTAAACCCTTTCTTCCATGCTATATAGTTCATTTCGATCTGGAATGAATAGCCATTAGATTTAATTTTATCCAAATTAATCGAGCGGAGTACTTCACTTCGAAAACATTTGAATCCGCCAGTACCATCTTTTATCGGAAGTCCGGTAATTATTCTTGTGTACATATTAGCGAAATAACTAAGTAACAAGCGGCTAATGGGCCAATTGACTACATTTACACCCTTAATATACCTGCTGCCTATAACGAGATCATAATTTTTTATATGTTCTAAAAATATTTTTACATCGTCAGGATTATGTGAATAATCAGCATCCATCTGAACAGCCACATCAAATCCATTAGTAAGCATATATTTATAACCTTCAACATACGCAGTGCCAAGACCCATTTTACCGGCTCTTTTAATTAGATGAACTCTTTGATCGTTCTCTGCAAAATCTTTAACCCATTTATGAGTTCCGTCCGGTGAATTGTCATCAATAACCAAAATACTTACTTCCGGATATTTGGAAAGAAGATAGGGAACTAATTTTTGGATATTATCTATTTCGTTATATGTTGGGATTAATATTATTGATTTCATAGCTATTCAAAATGTCCTTTTCCAAATAAAACAACTAATACAGTTCTAAAAATAATTTTTATGTCCATCCTTAAACTCATGTTTTCGATATAGAATAGATCGAATTGAAGTTTTTTCTTTACATCTTCTACTGATTCATCGTATTTATGTTTCACTTGCGCCCAACCGGTTACTCCCGGTCTCACTTTTAATCTTCTTCTATATAAAGGAATCTCTTTTGAAAGTAGATTTACAAAATGTTCTCTTTCGGGACGAGGTCCTACAAAGCTCATCTCACCTTTAAGAATATTTATCATCTGAGGAATTTCGTCTATTCTAAATTTCCTCACGTAGGCACCCACTTTCGTAATGCGAGGATCATTCTTAGTTGACCAAACCGGACCGGTTCCTTTTTCGGCATCAGTAACCATTGAACGGAATTTTATAATTTTAAATAATTTTCCATTTTGTCCCATTCTTTCTTGACGATAAAAAACAGGACCTTTACTATCGAGCTTAATTGCAATCGCAGTGAATAAAATTACAGGCGAGGCAAAAATCAGAAATAAAATCGAAATTACGACATCCATCATTCTCTTAAGTTTTTTTTCCCATTCAGGCATCAGTTCAGGCATTATGTCCATTAATGGGAAACCGTATATCTGACTCGAACGTGCTTGTCCGCTTAATATATCATATAGATCAGGAACTATTTTAAGAGAAATATCACGTCCTTCGCATTTTGATATAACTTCTAAAAGAATATCTTCATGATTTCTATCAAGAGCAATTATAATATTGCGAATTGAGAATTGATTTATAAGGGATTCAAGATTCTCAATACTATCAATAACTTTAACACCAAGATATTCTTTACCGATGTTTTCGTTTTTTACTGATATATATGCCTTAATATCGAGACCCTGTGCTCTATGCTCATTAATGGATTTATGTACATCAAACGCTTTTTCATTAAATCCAATTATAGCGGCATTCCTTCTTCCGATACCTTTTATTAATAGATTTCTTTGGATGCCTCGAACAATTAGTCTTCCAATACCAACAGTTAAAAGAAGTATTCCCCAATAATAAAAAATAAAAAAGCGGAGCGATGTGGAGACTCCGGTTAAGTAATCATCATACAATATCAAGAAAAAGAGTATAAAAATTCCAACGAAAGAAGATTTAAATAAGGTAGATAATTCATCGAATCGTGAGGCAGCAAACCAAGTGCGATACATCCCCACAAATGTAAAGAGCAATATCCAGAAAATATATAGTGCGGACATCGGCAGTAAAAAATCAGGCTTTGAAAGAAGATCAAACCACCCTGACTCCACTCTAATCATGAAGAATATTAACCAAGCAAGATTAATTGCAAAAAAATCGCTGATTAATACCAAAAATTTTTCAATCTTTTTATTCAAACTTAACCTAAAATAATTAATCAATAAATTTAATAAAGAAAACTACCTATTACTTTATCTATTTTTCATACTATCAACTATACTATCTTTCTGTTGATTCCCAGATGACAGAATGTTTCTTCTGAATGAACTTATTAAATCCCTGCAATATTGCGATATTAGCTACAATAAAAAAATAGGGAAGTGAAAAAAATGGAATTCTAATTTTCTCAAGAGCTAACAAATATCCCGCTATCCCGGCAATATAAAATACTATTTGAAATAAGAATAGAAGTTGTGCCAATAAACTGAATTGAGCTACAAAAATTGATAATATAAATAATGAAATCAATAGGAATGGCAATATCCATCTAGAAACTTTATGCGAAAAGAAAGCATACGAAAGCAGAAAATTCTTACCACTAAGTAATGATTTATGAAAAATAAGAGTCTCAAAATTTGTAGCGGAAAAACGTACTTTTCTATTAAATTCTTGTTTTACATCTTTGCCGATATTTTCATAAGCGATAGAATTTTCGCTATATGTGAACCTATATCCTTGAGCTACAACAGAAAGGGAGATAAAAAGATCATCAGTAACCGCCTTCTGTAATGGTATCTCTGTAAATAGCTCTTTCCTAATTGCAAATATTCCACCATTAGCCGAAATTTGAATTCCGAGTTTTCCCTCTGCTTTTTTAATAAATGTTTCGTACGCCCAATAATTAGTCTCTTCCACACTCTCTTTTCTTACGTCTTCGTTATCTGTCAATACAAGTCTTCCACAAACTCCACCGACTGTTCTATCTTGAAAATCATTGATTATGTTTTTTAAAACATCATTCTTAAAATGTGTATTCGCATCAGAGAATAAAAGAATCTCCCCATTAACTAATTTAACTAGCTCATTTAGTATCCCGGCTTTCCCCATCCGCTGATCTGAAAGATAGATTTTTAACCATGAATATTTATTTGAATATTCTTGAAGGATAGAATTAGTTCTATCAGAAGAGCAATCAGAACCAATGAATAATTCAACTTTTGAGAAGTCATAATCCATTTCAGCAATATTTTTAATCCTTTGGGCTATAACTTTTTCTTCGTTATATGCTGCAATTAAGATTGATATCCTTGGATAATACCTAGGTTCGCGTATAGTCTTTGTTTTAAAAAGACTTACGAGATAAATAATCACAGGATAAAAGAGGAATGAATTAAGTATCAATAACACAACAATATAGAATAATATTTCGAGTATAAATTTCAATTTAGTTTTTGTTTAATAATGATATATAAATAGTTTCAAATTTTTCCGCTGTTTTTTCGGCAGTATAATTTTCTTTTATAAATTCACGTCCGTTGATTCTTAACTGTTCAGAATTAAATTCACCCTTAAAATATCTTAGAATAGTTTCGGCAAATTTAATTGGCTTATCTTCAATTAATAAGTGAAAATCCTTTTTTACCGGTATTCCTTCAGCACCAATAGATGTAGTAATAATATTCTCCCCTGCTGCTAACATCTCTAAAATTTTTACTCTAATGCCGCTACCAATTCTAATAGGCACAATCGCAAGAGATTTACTAAGCACACTGCTCCAAATATCATCTACAAATCCTTCGATAATTATATTATCTTTTACCGAATTGGGTATTAAAAGTTTCTTACTATCCCCTCCACCATATATAAAAAGTTTTGCTTCCCTATTTTTTTCTACAATCATAGGTAGTACTGAATTTATAAACCAATTAATTCCATCTAGATTAGGATACCAATCCAATGAACCAATTGCCACTAATGAATTCGTCACTACTTCATTTTTTTGTAAGTTAAACAATTCTTCTTCAATTCCAATAGGAATTGAGAATACTTTTGCTCTTGGATTTAATTCTTCTAAGTGTTCCTTATCTATTTCACTAATCATAACACAAGCATCAAATTTAACACAAATTTCAGGTTCGTATTTTTTCATCTTTTTGTACTGAATATAAGAATAAAATTTAATCCATGGATTAGATTGTTTTTCATAAAACCTTTTCATGATATTCAATTCTAAATTTTCTTCACGAAGTACCGTTTTAGCTTTAGAATATATTTTTACAATCTCAATAACCCAAGCGAGATGAGCATTTATTACATGAACAATATCGTATTCATTATCTTTTAATAAAGCTATTAGTTTTTCTTCTAATTCTTTAGTTCTGAACTTAGAAAAATTATACGGCATTTTTTGGAATAAATTTGTTAAGGCTCCACTGACAGAATTTTTCGTACTAGATTCAACAGATATCAACCGACAATATTTCTCAACCTCATTTATGATTGCCGGGTCACTTACATCATGAGAATAGGCAAGCAAATCAATTTGATGACCCCTTAATGATAAATACTTAAGAACAGTAAAGATTGATTTTTTATGTCCATCCTCTGGTGGATATGGTATCTTAGGCGAAATCTGTAAAATCTTCATATCGCCTTAAACTCGTTCTTAGGATAATAAAACATCTGCTTAAAAAAATAATATCCTTTCATCAGAATATTTTTATTAAAAGAAATTATTCCAATAGAAGAAAAAATAATACCGCGAAGAAAAAGACCAGTAAAATGAACTATAATTACCGCGACAAAATTTAATCCGGGAAAATGTTTCTGATAATATTTAATTTTCCCGATAGATTGATTTTTATAAGTGAACCAGGGCATTGAGTTAGTCGCAACTCCTCCATGATGAATTACTGATT
Source organism: Melioribacteraceae bacterium (assembly GCA_023230485.1). GTDB lineage: Bacteria > Bacteroidota > Ignavibacteria > Ignavibacteriales > Melioribacteraceae > BRH-c32. The sequence goes on along the minus strand of JALNXG010000051.1, from coordinate 11,192 downwards.
GTCCAGGATAAAACCAAACATTTCCACCCTCTTGCTTAAACCTAAAACAGAGATCGGTCTCTTCCGAATAGAAAAAGAAACGTGAATCAAAACCTTTAAGATTCTTCAAGTCTTCTGTCTTACTTAATAAAAAAGCACCCTTAACCACATCAACTTCAAATGGTTTTTTCACATCTATATAATTTTGAAAATATTTATTAAACAATTTCATCTTCGCAAATAATTTATATAAAAAGAAATTTTCTGTAATTGCATTCCCCACCGATGGGAACTCAACAACAGATTCTTGTCTGCTCCCATCACTATTTAATAATTTAGGAGCAACGAAACATTTACTTTCGCATTTTTCTAAAAACTCTATTAAAGGAATTAAAACATTTCCTGTAAACTCGATATCGTTATTTAGTATTAAAGTATATTCGCCCGAAGCAATATTCAGAGCTTGATTATTCGCATAAGCAAAACCTTTATTGCTCTCATTCTTTATTAAAATTACATTTTCATATTTATCTGTTATAAGCTTGGGATCGCCAAGTGTAGAAGCATTATCAACAACAATAATCTCTAAATCCAACCCAGGATGATACTTAATTAGAGTCTTCAGACAAATATCAAGAAGCTCAAAACAGTTATAATTAACTATTATGCAAGAAACTTTTATCTCTTTAATAGACGCAACCATTTTTCACCATTAATTAGTCTTAGAATCACACTTAATTCTACATTATCAAAATATCTTAGATATTTTAATGAAACGAGAATCATTAAAGACGATAGAATGAGATACGGTATCAAAGGAAGATAAGCTAAAAGAAAAACAACAATCGCTATTACGAATGTCCAGAGAATAAAATCTTTATTTATAAAATTAAGAGAGAAATTATATTTACCCAGCACGTAAAGCATAAAAATAAATCCAATAAAGCCAGCAATTAATTTTGAAAACCCTACGCCCGTCGCGGAATAATCAGGTATCCATAAAAGATTAAGTGCCGTATTAGCTACTACAAGAATAATTGAATAAATAAGATTCCAGAATTGTTTGCTATGAGCAGTTAATAGGTCTAAAGTAAAAAAATTAAAAAACATAAATACTTGCGACCAGAAAATAGCATAAGTAGGTATTGCCGCTTCTAAATATTTATCACCGAAAACGAGTGTGATTATAGATTGCGACTTAAAAGAGATAATTATTGCCAAACCAAATGAAACTAAAAATAAAACTTTATAAACTAGTGCATTAATTTCGTCAGTGCGTTTTTTATCGCTAAGATTTTTAACTAGGAATGGGAAAACAGTTGTAACAATTATTGTTGGAATAATATTTAAGGGCATACTAAGACGAGTAGCTGCGGCATATATACCCGCGGCATATTCTCCTTTCATCCATGTTAGTAAAACAATATCAAACTGCTGATAAACAATCACGAGGAGAATGAATCCAGCTAATGGTGATGCTTCCTTTAATAACCATATTGCTTTTTCTAAATTAAAACTAATTTTATAATCGAATTTTTTATATAGAAATATATATTGTACGATAAAACCGGGTATAGTTGAAAAGACATAAGCAAAAACAAAATAATAGATTCCACCCTTAAAAATTGGCATAAAAATAACAGCTATAAGAAATAATACATTATCAAGTATTGTCAATGTCATTGGATAATGCATCTTAAGATTCACTTTAAAAGGAGTTGAAAGAAGCTCCCGGAAATTTGCCATTCTTGTAGAGAGAATTATACTTACGAAAAGCGTGTTCGAAATTACAAATTCCTGAACAGTATAATTAAGAAAATATGCTACAAGATTAAATCCTAATATAACTGCAGCAAATAGAAGCAGTCTAATTGTAATTGCACTATTTAATAGATCAAAGGAAGAATTATCTTTTGAGGATTCCCTGAAAATAATCGGACCGAGTCCAAAATCGATTATCTTGGAAAGGATTCCTACAACAGCGACTAAACCACCGAAAATTCCGAAATCGTGAACGCTCATATATCGAGCTGCTAAAACGAAAGCAGCGAAATTGAGCACTAACGAAATCCCTTGTCCGAACGATAAGGAAAAAATATTTTTAGTTATTTTTTCGATTCTAATAAATCCTTATATACTTTAATGTATGAATCCACCATGCCATCTAATAAAAACAATTCTTTCCTCTTCGCGTTGCTGATTTTAATAGAATCAAAATTATTTTTTATATATTCTAAATTCTGCACATAATCGGAGATGTCATCAAGTTGATAAAGCTGATTGCTGTTTTCGCCTACTACTTCCATATTTCCACCAACGTCAGAGGCAAGTATCGGAATACCGGCAAATATGGCTTCAATCAGACTTATTGAAAGTCCTTCGTAACGTGAAGGAAGAGTGAATACATCAAATGCTTTTATATATTTGTGGGCTTCTTTGATTGCACCTGCAAAGAAAATATCTTCTTCGCATTTATGAGTCTTTACTAAGGTTTTTAGCTTGGTAAGGTCTGGTCCATCGCCTATTATAACAAATTTAATTCCAGGATACTTATTTTTTATTGAGCCAAAATTAGAAATGAGAAATTCATAATTTTTAGGATATGCCAATCTACCGGTCGAGCCGATTACAAAATCATTTTTTACATCGTATTTACATTTCTCGAAAATAAACTTACGCGCTTCGTCTTTGGTAAGAAAATCATTCTCTTTTAAGTCCAAGCCATTATAGATCACAACTCCCTTTTCAGTAATTTTGGATTTAATCGATTCCTCTTTGTTTACAGCACTAACGAAAACGCATTCATCCACATTAGAAGCAAATATTTTAAAATATAATTTAACAAGTGCTTTAAGTCCGGGTATTGCATTATAATTTTTATCTAAGAAAGAAAGTCCGTGAAACGTAAAAAGAAATTTTGGTTTTATTTTTAAGAACCAAACCGAAATAGCACTAATTAATGTATTAGAACTATTTAGATGGATTATATCATATTTTGAATGCTTCATAATTTGATATAATTTTTTAATAAAGTAAAATGAATCAAGTATGCTAAAGTTTCTTTTTAGTTCATCCAAGTAGTAGTAATTAACACCTTTTTTTTCTAATTCAGCGAATAAAAAATCACCGGTTCCGGCTGCCACATCGACATCGTATCCTCTCTGTTTTAATTTTGACGCAAGATTTAAAACGAAAACCTGTGCCCCTCCAAGATCTGCTTTAGTAATAACAATAAGAATTTTCATTTCAGTTATTTATTTATCCAATTGTATTTCGTTAATAATATTGACTAATCGTGAAGCCATTTTTTTAATATCAAATTTTCTTGATTGCTCTAATCCTTTTTTAATTACGCCATTATAAAAATCAGAATCGTTCTCCAATTTTAGAATATCATTTGCAAACGCAGAATGATTATCGGGATCGTGAATTAATCCCCCATGCCCTACAACTTCTTTGAGAGAAGATTTATTAGATGAAAGAACAGGAATACCAGATTGCATAGCTTCCAATGGTGGAATTCCGAACCCTTCATAATAGGAAGGGAATAAAAAAGCAAAGGCATTAGAATAAAGCAGAGTTAATGTTTCGTCATCGACATAATTAAAATGTTTTATTATATCCTTACGTTTATTAATTTCCTCAAAAAATTCCTTTGAAATATATCCCGCCTCACCAACTACTACCAAAATCAATTTACTTTCTTGCTTTTTAATAAGATCCAAAATTTTAATTAACCCGAGAACATTTTTTCTTTTATCGATTACACCCACATATAGAAGATATTCTTGTTTTATGGAAAGCTTTTCTTCAAGCATCTTTTTCACAACTTCTTTTGAATAAGATGTATTAAATATCGTAGCTGAAGAATTATATACTATTCGAAGTTTTTCTTCCGGTACATTATAATAATCTACTAGATCCTCTTTCGATTGCTCAGATACGGTTATTATTATATCTGCCTTCTTTAATGTTGGAGGAAGAAATATCGATAAATATTTTTTATAAAAATAAGGATAGTATTCAGGGAATATCCGAGGAATAATATCATGTACTACTGTAATTATTTTTGTTTTACCAATATCTACAAGTGGAACAATAATATTTGGTGCTAATAATATATCAATACTATACTCTTTCAATAATTTTGGCAATTCATAATTAAACCAAATAGGAGAATAGAGCTTCATCGGAATAAAAGACTCTTTTACATTTACAATTGTAAAGAATTTGGAATCAAAACTTTGCTTAGTATTCGTAAAGAGGATATAGTCATTTTTATCGTCGTGATTATTGGGTAGTTCCAATAGAAGATTCTGAAGGTATCTTCCCGTACCTGTAATTTTCCGATCTAATACTCTTCCATCAATTCCAATTCGCATGATTTTACTCTAACCTCTATCAAAATAATTAGTTATACCAAGTCTTCCTGAAAAAAAATCTAAAACTGCTTTTTTAACTACCGAATAAAATTCTCGCTCATTTGAATTCTTAAAGAATTTTAATGATAACACAAAAAAAAGATAAGAATATGAGATTGCTCGCCAATCAGGATAGTTTTTCTTAATAAAATAGAAACGATTCCTGGTACTATAATAGATCGGAAGCATATTAGTATTTTTGCCTGTCGTTGAACAGACTTTATGATAAATTTTTGTCTTATCGGTGAATAATATTTTATAATCTGCTTGAATTGTACGAGCACAGTAATCAGTATCTTCCAGATAAAGAAAATATTTTTCATCAAGAAGACCAACATTTTCTATCACTTCCCTTTTAATCAATAGATTGCATCCGGAAGCAAATGAACAAAATGTATCTTTACTATTATTAGGAAGATTAAGATCGAATCCCGATGCTTTTATTTTGCTGATATATCCACCGCTGTACCAAGAAACATCTTTTTTATCAAAGTAATTTATTCTGCAAGTAATAATTCCTGCTTCCGGATATTCTTTACTTTTATTTACCATAACTGAAAGAAAATTGGGTTCTACAATTGTATCGTTATTCAAAAGTAAAATGAAATCAGCATTATTTTCAAGGGCATAATTAATACCCAAGTTATTCCCGCCTGAGAATCCAAGATTACTTTCCGCAATTATAATCTTATCAATAAAATCGCTGTATTCTTTATTAATTACTTCTATATCATTCCCCGAAGAATTATTATCAACGACAACAATTTTAAAATTTGGATAATCGATTTTTTTTAACGATTCCAAGCACTCGAGAGTGTCCGAAGCACCGTTGTAATTAACTAAGATAATAAATACTATTGGAGTACTCATGTTTGTTTTGAATTACGATTAATTTTCAAAATGCTCAATTCCTTAAAATAGTTTTTTTCCTGTTTCGTCATTACAAACATTATTACAAAATAGAAATATATGAGTATAGAAATAAGTCCCAAATAACCTACTTTTAAATAATCAAGCAACAATGAAGAAAGAAGTAAAAATAATATAATTGATACAAATTGAAGACTCAGCATTGTATGAATAGGAGAACCTACAGATTTTTTCGTGGCTATAAAATATGCAATTGCAACAAAAACATTTGTAAATAACGAAACATATGCTGCTCCAAAAATTCCGTACTTCGGGATCAAGAAATAATTTAGGATTAGATTAAATAGAGTAGCAATAAAAACTATCTGCATTCTGGTTTTTTGCCTTTTTGAAGTTGTTAAAATAAGACCATTTCCCTCAAAGCAAAATCGAATAAAAACTATAAAGGCAAATATTCTTAAAATAGGAATCGCTATACTATACTCTGCTGTCCCATACACAATTCCAATTATAATATCTGCAAACAAATAAATTACGATGGAAATTGGAAAAGATATGATTAATAAAAATTTATTAAATATCTCACTAAGTCTCTGCCACTTAGCATTATCTGCTGAATTCAACCGTGAAAGAGTTGGAAGTAGGCTATTTATAATTACTTCGGGAATTAACAAGGGAAGAACTATTAATCGAAATACAGCCTGATAAATACCAACGCTTTCTTCACCTTTCAAAAAGGCTAATAATATTGTATCCAATTGAAAAAAAAGATTTCCAAAAATTAAAAACATTCCGAATATCATTACCTGTGATAAAACATTTTTTGTTTCTTTAAATTCAACTTTGAATTTTAGGTCAGGTACTAAATGATAAGCGTAATAAATAGCAATAAACATTCCTAAAAGTCGGGTAGCCGAAAAAGTAATGGCGAGGACAATTATACTTTGTTGCAAGAATATTAAAAATAAAATAATAATTAAGGCACCAAAATTAATAATAAAAGATACTTTAGCTTCATATTGAAGTTTTTCATTACCTTTATACAGAGCATATAAAAAATTTGTAAGTGTAGTAAATGATGCATAAAAACTAAATATAATAATCAAGTATTTCGTTTGAACATTAAAATCGCTAATCACAGCAATCAAAAGCATCCCTATTGAAGCAATGGAAGTAAGAACTAACTTAATTGAGAAATATCTTCTGAAAAGAACTGCGGTATTATTAATGTTGCGTGGTATCTCAGTAGTTAATAATACATCTAAACCAAAATCAGCTACCAAAACACACATTGCCGCAAAGGTCTGTGCAGTAGTAAATTGTCCGAATATCTCTTTTCCATAGAACCGAGCAATAATCCAAAAAAGAATTATATTCGCGAATAATCGAAAAAAAGTAGATAAAAATGCGTAACCAGAATTTTTGGAGATTTTTGCATACTCAGACATTAATTATCTGCCCCTAAGACGTAAGATTTTTCTTCTTCCGATAATTCACTCAATCGAAAGAAGACAGCTAATGAAGTCCAAAACATTACAGCAAATTGAAATCCCTCAAAATTAGGTTCTATCATAGAATGCACTAATACTCCAGTAAATGCTCCGACAAATGACCATAGTAATATCTTAATTCTTTCGTTTTTTTCGGTATAATAATTTTTAATTGTTCTAAAATAAGCATATCCAAGAAGCGGAAGGAATATTAAAGCACCTACTATTCCTGTTTCACCTAACATCCCAAGTACAATATTATGTGCTGATGCGGAAGCAGATATTTTAAACAAAGCATAAAAACCTAAATTACCAAGTCCTACACCTGTTAATGGATGATTTAAAAATGCATGCCATGTATCAACATAAAAATTAATTCGTGTCATAGTTGAAAAACTATTATCGACATTAGTTAAACCCTCAAATATTACATAAGTCATTGGGTTTAAAAGCAAAATTATTGCAACTAATGCAATCACAGAAAGAATTGGAATAATAGTACGTGGTTTTATTGCTTTTACTACAAAGACAGAAAGTCCAACACCTAAAGCTAATATCCCTCCTTTTGAAAGCGTAACTAAAACAGCACTAAACATTAAAAGAAGTGAAAACGACAATACTGTTTTAGTAATTTTTGATTTAGATGCCAACAAAAAACCAACTGTAAAAGGAATAATCAAAACATAAAATGCGGCAAGATAATTAGATTTTCCCCATGAAGTTGCTAATAAATTTTTCGTAAAGAATAATTTCATTAATCCTTCTGACGTACCACCAAGAGTTATGATTACGGAGAACTCCAATATTGCTAAAACAATCCCCCAAGTAATTAATAAAATAATTGAAAGTTTAATTTGATTTGCGCTTTTGATTGTTAATAGAGAGTATGCGAATAGTATAAAACCTGCAAAATAATTTCTCCAGTACGCTAATGCTAACGTTGTATCAACTGCTATAAAAACAGTCATCAACGACCATATTAAATAGATTCCATACAAACCTATTATCAAATAATATTTTTGCTTTTCATCTTCGCTTGCATGAAAAAATAATTTTATTAAAAACATTGCTATTAGCAAAGGGAAAAGAATATCAACAAATGCAAGTTGCGATTTAGTTGTGCTTATTTTAACAGTTTCTACCGCACCAGCAAGAATAGATAATAAAAATGTATGGACTAAAGCAAAAGGCGTTTTGTAAAACCAATAAAGAATAAATACTCCAATAATAGCAACAACCGTAATAATTGCAATAACAGAATATTCAAAAGCTAAAAAAGCTAATAAAATTATCTCTATTAAAAGAAGAATGGAAAACCCAACCTTATTTAATGGCTCGGTTTTACTTATAAATTCATTGCGAATAATTTGATTCATTATTTTCTGCTAATCAAAAACATTCTCTTAAGTGGAATAAATATTCCGTCATTAATCTTTTTATATCTGGATTCATCTCCACGGAGATTATTGATAGATTCTAAAAATAGAGCCAATAAAATTGAAAGGAATAAAGATACAAGAAAAGAGGCTACAACTATTATTACTCTTTTAGGAGCTGATTTTTTTTCTGCTGGTACAGCAGCATCAAGAACCAAACAGACAGGTATATTTTTTTTCTCTTCGATTTTCGCTTGTTCATATACAGGTAAAATAAATTCCAATAATTTTGTCTGGAGTTCAAATTCACGCCGATATCTTAAATATTTAATTCCTACTTCAGGAATTTGAGAAAATGGCGTAAATAATGTTACATCTGATTCTTTAGAGTTATCTGTAACATTCATTGAATTTAATCTCTTTTTCATTTCTGCGATAATAACCTTTTTATCCATGATTAGAGGGCTATCATTTCCGTATGTTTTTTTAGCAAGTTCGAGTTCAATTTCTTGAACTTCAATCATAGCTTTTAATTCAGCAGCTGCGGAAATTGCGGCTTTTGTCTGCTCAGCAAGAGAATAAATGGAATACTTTTGACTGAATATTTTTAACGAATCTTCTGAATTTTTTAAATCAGTAAGAACTTGGAAATATCTTCTTTCTATAAATTCACGATTATTTTTTGCTTCAAAAGTGCCTAATTCAAGACTAATCTCATTTAATAACTCTACGAAATAGTTTGCCATTTCAGCAGCTCGTTGAGGACTTTTATCTGTAACTTTAATGGTAATATTGCCTTCGTCTTCAACATTCATCTCAACATTATTATCTAATTCTTCAATCACTTCTTCTATATAGTCATCCGAATCAAATTCATAAACTTCACGTAAGTTAAATTTCTTTATTACTTTATCGGATGTTCTTCTACTTTGAAGTATTGCAAGATAATCGTAAGCCTCGGTAGAAGTAGTCCCTAATCTTCCCAAGGTTTTTGATAAATCCTTAATTGTAGATGAAACACTTCCAATATCACCAAGTAATCCACTTTTAGATTTTGGAGGTATAATATTAGCTGTGGAAGTGTACCATTTATCAAGCATAAAACTAACTGCAATTGCAATTAAAGAAACTATAAATACATTTAGGATTATAGTTTTGCGCCATTTTAATAGCACAATCAAAAAATCTGAAAATGTCTTTTCACTTTTTACCGGTTGATTTAAATTTTCCATGTTCCCCATATTTAACTTATTTACCAAGCTGATTAATTAATAGAATAACGGTAGCGACACTTCCAATAATCCCGGCACTTAAACTAACTCTATTTAGATACCATGTAAATGTTCGAGGAGGGTCTTTAGGTACATAGACAAAATCACCTGCTTCTATTTTGCCTTTAGAATCATCGCCGGTAATCCATTCACGCGAATCACTTTTTATTAAAACAACTTCATCATAATCTTTGGAATTTTCTGTAAGTCCACCTGACTGATCTACATAGTATCTTAATTCTTTATTTGATTCATAATCATAATAACCAGGTCGAGGTACTTGTCCGAAAACATAAATTTTATTTATAAATTCAGGAATAATTAGAACGTCTCCATCGTTTATCAAAAAATTCGAAGCTTCCGAATTTGAGTCCTTTAATTGAACAAAATCAACTAACTTTTCCTCTTTAGATACTCTTAAATAGTTGTCAACAAAAAAATAGATTGAATCTTCATCGCTCAAATTAGACAGCCTCTGCATCGATTTCATCTCTTGTCTTCCATTAATCAATAATTTTAAGAGGTCCTTATTTTCTTCTTTTCCATGTGTTTCTACATAATCAGTAATGATCTTATTTATACCACTATTGTATCTAATAATAATAGCATTTTTTAGATCGGCTTTATCAAAAAAACCGCCAACCTTTTCAATAACGTTTTTTAATGGTGTACCATCTTTAGATACAAATTGAAAGCCCGGATTTTTAACTTCTCCCAGCACTAAAGCTTTATAGCTCTGCTTAAAATTCTCTGTAAAAAGAACATTAATTCTATCTCCTCTTTTTAACATGAAATCGGAATTTAAGGAAACTTTAACAACTTCTTCCTTCCCATTTTCATTTATTCGAGATACTTCTGCATTAGTAAGATTATCATAAGCTAAATTCAATCCACCCGCAAAAAGAATTGCATCGGAGAGTCTATCTCCTTCTACATACTGAAATTTTGTTGACTTATTCACTGCTCCCATAATTTCCACATAATTATTTAGCTTGTTATATGCAGGAAATATTAATACATCCTCGTTAGCAAGATATGGGTTATATTTATAATCACCAGTCATCCTAAATTTCAATAAATCTACTTTTATTATCTGACCATTGGAACGTTTTAAAGTTATATCTCTTAAAGAATAATCTTTACCTTTTTGTTTCTCTTCTTGATCCGGAGAAGTATTTATAACAATTGAACTCTCTTTTTGAAAAGTGATAAAAATCTGAGTAACAAAATGGTCCACTCTTTGTGCTGCAAGAGCACCGAATGTGCCTGAAGTAACAAAGTTACCGCCAATAGTTACTGTAATTGGTAGAAGTATTGAAGACGAAGTTAGTCTTTTATACAAATCTTCTTTATCCTGTGCATTAACCTTTACAAATGCAGTTAAAACTAAAATTAAGATTAAAATCTTTTTCATTTTCACTCTATTATTAATAATACTTATTTATTTCCGTATAGGTCTTGATAATACTTCTGATAGTCGCCCGAAATAATTCGTTCCCACCAATTTTTATTTTCTACATACCACTTGACTGTATTCTCAATTGCCTGTTCAAACTTATAGTCTGGCTTCCAACCGAGTTCATTTTGAATCTTCGATGAATCGATTGCATACCGTCTATCATGTCCCGGTCTATCCTTTACATATTCAATTAGTGATTCATCCTTACCAAGAATGCTTAAGATCAATTTAACGATCTCAATATTTTTCATTTCTTGACTTGCGCCAATATTATATACATTTCCAATCTTTCCATTTTCTAAAACTAAATCGACAGCTTTATTATG